>NZ_VUKI01000022.1:0-186391 GCF_008385775.1 Staphylococcus sp. GDX7P312P
ACAAGACCCTGCTAAACACCAGGCTGAAGATAATGACATGGGATTCAATGGCTATGCTGAAAAGCATCATTTAATTAAACAACAAGATCAATCAACAAAATCACAAATGAATTCGCCACTTAGTAAACAAGCAACTCGTTCTCAACAAGCGAGTCAAACTTCATTACATCACGAATTACCTATGACAGGTGAACGCACCTCAACGACAACGTTTGTTTACAGTTTTATAGCTTTCATATTAGGCGTAGGTGTAATTAGCCTCAGACGTAAATTTTCGAAATAAGCAATAACTATATTTTTCTAATTATCTGTTACTTTTATTACTAGAGCATTTCTTTTATGCATATGAAAACGAAGAAGCTATCGCTACAGGTGAATCAACCTATAAGCGATAGCTTCTTTTTTATAATCTCTAAACTAATAAGAATTTAATGCCTCTAATAATATTTTTAATGAACAAATAAACGCCTACTACCACCAATACAACTGCAATTGTCCATGAGCCAAAAACAATCCAGCTTTCTGTATTAGTTGATGCATTGCCCATAACACTAGCAGATAGCATCAATGCTAATGGCGCTAATGTAAAGCAAACCCAAGTAAGTATATGGTTAAATAATGCTTTACGAGCATGAATTGATACAGGTTTGTCAGCGATAATCCACATTACAATAGGTAATAGTACCGGTGCAAAAAACACACTTAAATAACTTATAGATGATGCAATATTTTCATTTCTACTACCATAGAATTGATCGTTTCTATATTTATTACTATTTACATTTTCCATATTTACTCACCTCACTTATATATAAACATATAAAATAGGATATTTTTAGAAAGAAAGCCCAAAATTACAACTCTGTAAGTTTAAGATAGTTTATAACTTTGTAGAAATGTGAGACATAGCTATGGCAAATAAATTAGTAAATGAATGGTTAAAATTTATATCTTAATGCAATAACATTTCAATGTAGTTAGAACACAATGTTGTAATTCATCGACAAGGTTATAATGCTGACAAACGTGATGCTTATGCTGCGATGTCAAAAAGGTTCGTCATCCCTACAATGAAGTCAAAATCATTTTTGAAAATACATTACATAGGGCTTTTAAAACATAAAAAATAAACCATGGTAATGGGACGCCACTCATATCAAATGCATTGTCCCATCTCCATGGTATATTTAAACATTTAGAGCATCGAGCCGGTTAAATATACTTTAAAATTTAATCGTCTCTCTCATCTATACAATTCGCTTACGTATTGCTCCTGAAATTAAATCAACAATTGCTACCATAATAACTAATCCGATTAATATGATACCTACCCTGTCCCAAGAACGTGTTTGAAGTGCAAAAATTAATGGTGTACCAATACCTCCAGCACCGATAAGTCCTAGAATCGAGGCAGAACGTAAATTCAATTCAAAGCGATATAACACAAGTGATAAAAATGATGGTAATATCTGTGGTATAACTGCAAAGATCAAAGTTTTCGTCTTGTTAGCACCACTTGCTTTCAATGCCTCGACTGACGTGAAATCTAGCCTTTCGATATCTTCAACGAATAATTTCCCTAGCATTCCCACTGAATGAATGCCCAAGGCTAATACACCTGAAAATGATCCTGGTCCAACTGCTTTAATGAAGATTAAAGCCATGACAATTTCCGGAAATACACGAATGACACTTAATATAAATTTAGTGATGCCAGTTACTGGTCGTACTTTAATTAAATTTCGTGCACCTAGAAAGGCAAATGGAATACATATAATAGCAGCGATAAACGTACCAATCACCGCAATCGCAAACGTTTCAAGTAATCCACGTAATAAATCTTCACCAGCAGGAATATATACATAACCCCAATCCGGATGAAAAAGTCCGTTAAAAATAGATTTTAAAATTTCAATGGATTTGGATTTTAATTCTAATGCGGGCATTCCTACAAAACCCCACGCAATAATAGCCAAAACAACAATTGCAATGATCCAATTTTTTATTATTTTTTGCTTGTGCTTTTTTGATTTAACGGGATACTTTTGTTCTAAATTATATTTATTTTGTGTCATGCGAGTTGTTCCCTCACTTTCGAGCTTACATAGTCAATTATGACAACAATAACTAATGTAAATAGAATAATCATCGCAGTTTTAGGATATTGGAATAAGCCTAAAGTAGAATCATAGAACAATCCAATACCGCCAGCGCCTACAAGACCAAGTACCGCTGAAGCACGAATGTTAATTTCAAAAGCGAACAACACATATGAGAAGAAAGTTGATAATATTTGTGGCACAACTCCGAAGACAATCCATTTCGTTTTATTTGCCCCAACTGCCGTCATGGCTTCCATTGGGCCTGGATCTATGGTTTCAAGTGCTTCATAGAGTAACTTTGCAATAACACAAATAGTTAAGATAAATAGTGCTAATACACCTGGAATTTGACCAATACCGAAGACAGCTACAAATATAGCTGCTAGTAATAAATCTGGTATCGTACGCACAATATTTAAAATAAAACGAGCCGGAATTGAAATCCATTTCGTTTTAACAATATTACTTGCACAGATTAAAGCAATTGGGATAGATACAATCGCGCCTAGAAATGTCCCAACAATAGCCATGCGAATGGTATCTAACATAGGTTTCAATATTGTATGTATATATGCCCAGTCTGGTGGTACCATTTGTCCAAAGAATGAACCAATTTGAGGTAAACCTACCATTAAATCGGCAAAACTAAAGCCAGTATATAAGAAACTCCATATTATTAAAGCTAATACTAGAAAAATAGTAAAACTCGTTTTAAGCGAAAACTTCTTATTCAAATATTTATCATATTTACTCGTTGTAGGCGCCGTCATATTATTCAACCCCTAGCTTCTCATCATCTTTAAGTTTACGACCGTAAATATCATTAAACACTTCTTCAGTTGCCTCACTTGCAGGGCCATCGAATACAAGTTCACCAGCACGAAGCCCTATAATACGCGTACCGTATTCAAGTGCTAGATCTACAAAGTGCAAGTTAATAAGAATTGTAATACCTAATTCTTCATTTATCTTCTTTAAATCATCCATCACTTGTTTTGTTGTTAGAGGATCCAAAGACGCTACAGGTTCATCAGCTAAAATAATTGCTGGTTCTTGTGCTAATGCACGAGCGATTGAAATACGTTGTTGTTGACCTCCTGATAATTCATCAGAACGTTGGTCATATTTATCCAGAATATTCACTCGCTCTAAAGCATCCATGGCCTTTACTTTATCTTCTTTTGGAAAAAGCCCTAACACCATCTTCCAAGTTGGATGATAGCCAACACGCCCACTTAACACATTGCGTAATACAGATGATCGTTTTACAAGATTAAAATGTTGGAAGATCATCCCAATATTACGGCGCATCATTAGTAGATCTTTACCTTTAGCTTTCGTAATCGATTTACCTTCAATAAGAATATCACCAGATGTTATATCATGAAGTCGATTAACTGATCTTAAAAGCGTTGATTTACCTGCACCTGACAGGCCTACGATAACTGCGAAATCTCCCTTTTCAATACTCAAATTGATGTCTTTTAATCCTACATGCCCATTTGGATAAACTTTATTGACATCTTTAAATTCAATTTGACTCATTTAAATAGCACCCTTCATTTATTACAAAGAAAGGCGTGAGACAGAATTGTTTATTAATTCGTTGTATCTTTAGCTTATTGAAATTCTCTTTGCTAGGGTCTGCTCACACCCACAAGGACGACTAGAACTGAGAAAGCTTGTTTTATGTGCCATCTCAGTTCAGCCAGCTACTGCAAATTTGCTGAGTAGCCTTAAAAATATTATTTTCGACCTTGCTCCTCTTTGTCTTTTATTAATCTACAATGTTCATTAGTCTAATTTTAGATATGTTGTGATAATAATAAAACTTCAATTTCGTTTAATGATGTTCTAATATTATTTCATATCTTGAACTTGTTTTTCATATTTTCTTACAATATCAAAGTCTGAATCTTTGGCATCTGTGTATCCTTCATGAGAATATACTTCACTGATGATTTTGTGACCTTCTTTTGTTTTTGCGATATCTTTAAATGCTTTTTTAAGTTTATCTTGGAATTCTTTATCCATATCTGGACGAACTGAGATTGTGTCATTTGGAATAGGTTCTGTTAACTTAATAATCTTAGTGTCTTTAAATACGTTAGGTTGATCTTTTTTAACAATGTTACGTGCATCTTGGAATACTGCTGCCGCGTCAACATCACCATTGAGTAATGAAATAACCGCTTGGTCATGCCCTTTCACATTTACAATCTTCATATCTTTAGTAGCGTTAATGCCAGTCGCTTCTTTAAGTGTCGCAATTGGGAACGTGTAACCTGCTGTAGACGTTACATCTTGTAATGCGATTTTTTTACCTTTTAAGTCTTTTAAATCTTTAATTCCAGAATCTTTTTTGACCAAAATTTCTGATTTATAATCTTTAACTAATTTGTCTGAGTTAGACCCATCTTTGTTAACGCCATAACGTTGAGCTTGTAACAATAAATCTGCTGCTTTTTGATCATGTGCTAAAGTGTAAGCTGTTGGAGGTAAGAAACCTACATCTACTTTTTTAGACTTCATCGCTTCTACGATTGTATTGTAGTTAGTTGATACAGATACTTTTACTGGGATATCTAATTTTTTAGATAATAATTTTTCAAGTGGCTTTGCTTTCGCTTCAAGTGTGTCCGCGTTTTGAGATGGCACGAATTGCACTGTTAATTCTTTAGGTTTGTAACCATCTTTACCAGAATCAGAACCGCTGTCAGAACTTTTGTTGTTGCTATCTAATGAGCTATTATTTCCACATGCTGCCGTAAAAATAATAACTGTTAAAGCTAGCACTAAAAGATACTTCATTTGCTTCATAACTGTAATGCCCCCGTTCGATATGTATAAATCGTGTAATTTGTCAATTTAATTGACAATATAAGATTAGCACAATATTAATTAAAATAGTATTTAATTAATGTCAAATTTATATAAAATACGTTTATATCATTAAGGTATTGTAAATTATTTCTAAAAATTCTTTTTAAAATCTATTCTGTATATCTTTTTTACTATAACTTTGTTATATAAAGATAAATTTATTTTTGGAGATGAATAATGATTGATTATCACGCATACCTTATAATTATAAATAACTATCATTAATGAAAGGATGGTACTTATGACTCAACTTAGCTTTTATATCGTTAGTGATGTTCACGGCTACATATTCCCAACTGATTTCTCACAGACGAATCAACAGTTACCTATGGGTTTGTTATATGCTAATCAACTTATCGAACAATCAAGCAAAAACGACGATATTTACTTCAAAATCGACAACGGCGATTTCTTACAAGGGTCACCTTTATGCAACTATTTAGTATCAGAGTTACGCTCTAGCAAACCGTTAACAACGATATATAACCGCTTAAATTTTGATTTGGGAACGATTGGTAATCATGAATTTAACTATGGCTTACCATACCTTAAAGACACACTACAAAACCTTAACCATCCAGTGCTTTGTGCTAATATTTTAGACTCAAAACAACAACCTTTTACAGGTGAAGGCGTGCATTATTTTGAAAAGGAAGGACTAACAGTAGGCGTCATCGGTTTAACTACGCAATACATTCCCAACTGGGAACAACCTCATCATATCGAAGGCTTAACTTTCAAGAGTGCGATTGAAACACTTACCCAACTATTACCTAATGTCCGTGAAAAAGCTGACATCGTCGTCGTTTCATATCACGGCGGATTCGAACGTGATATAGATACAGAGGAACCAACTGAAGATTTAACTGGTGAGAATGAGGCTTCCGAAATTCTACATCGTTTCCATGAAAGCATCGATGTATTGATTACAGGTCACCAACATCGAGATATCGCGACAGTTAAATATGAAACTGCCGTTATTCAACCTGGTACACGTGCAACACAAATAGGTAAAGTAACGCTAACGATTGGCGACAATAATCAGATTATTGATACGCAAAGCGAATTGTTACCTGTAGTGGCAGACTCAGAATACAGTCTATTACCGGAAGATTCTAAGCTATTAACACATCTAGAAGACTGGCTAGATACTGAAATCACGACCTTACCTGAACCGATGTTAGTAGAAGATCAATTTGAGGCACGAATGAAACCTCATCCACTTATTAATTTAATAAATGTTATGTTATTGGAGAAAAGTGGTGCTGATATTGCAAGTACGGCACTCTTCGACTCAGCAGCAGGATTTAATACACGTATTACTATGCGTGATATTATTAATAATTATCCTTTTCCCAATACATTCCAAGTTTTAAAACTTACTGGTGCAGGCATTAAAGCCGCTTTAGAAAAATCAGCAAGCTACTTCACGCTTAACGATAAAAATGAAATAACAATCAACGATGCATTTTTATATCCGAAACCACAGCATTTTAACTATGACATTTATGGCGGTATCACTTATACCATTCATGTAAGAGAACCTATTGGTCAACGCGTAACTGATATTAAGGTTGGCAATGAGCCACTTATCAGTGATAAAACTTATACCATTTGTGTCAACAACTATCGTGCTGTAGGTGGTGGTAATTACAACATGTTTGCTGACGCACCTGTAGTCAAGGACATACAAGTAGAAGGTGCACAACTTTTAATTGATTTCATTACCAATAACGATATATCTAACATATCTCAAGTTCTTAACTTCAAAGTCGAATTATAATTTTCTTCTTACATTATTTAAATAGTGTACAATATAAGTGTAAATATTCTCACTAGAAAAGGAGTTCATTATTATGAGTGAATTTTTAGCTGCCATTGTCGGAGGTATCTTTGCGCTAATTGGGACATTTTGGGGAATTAAATATCAAATCACTAAAGAGAAAGAAGAAAAACGTGAAGATTATAAAAATGATATTTTGAGTATGATAGATTTAACTGCTTATAAAGCATCTAAAATAAGTAAAATTCATTTAAGTGAAACCAATGCTCTAATAAACAAGCCGCAAACGTTAGAAAAATGCGATGACGTGGAGGAACTTTTTGTAAAATTAGACGATCAAATTCAAGAATTATTGGGTACTATGAGTCACCATGAAGAGGAATCTAATAAACCTATTCGTGATTTACTAAATTGCTATGAATCATTGGAGAATTATATCTCTAAATTTTCTATAGCTGCAAGAATCTATAATGATAAATACGAAACAAACTCTGACGATAAACGCGTTATCATCGTGAGAACCAAAGAGAAATTAGATCGTAACATAGATACGTTCATAAATGATTTACGTCAATTTTCTAAACATCACTTTAATCACGATATGTACGAACCAACATTAAAATTCGAATCTGAATAACTATAATCAAACACCTCTAATATCAGTACGATTACACACTGACATTAGAGGTGTTTCTTCAACTCAACTTTCATTTTTCAAATTGGATATGTTTCTTTTCATAAAAATAATTAACTGCATTAATTAAAATACCTAAAATAATTATTCCCCCTGACACAAAGGTAATCATTAAATAAGGTAAACCGATCGATAATAAAATTGAACCAATAATGGCACCTAAGAAATTTGCCACATTAAAGATTGACGCCGCTAATGTACTCGCAAGTAATGGTGCTTCTTTGGCACTTAATATAATCTTACTATTTAATAACGGTGTCGTACCAAATGTTCCAAATCCAAATAAGAAACATATAATAATAGCTAAAATCGCATTATGCACGAAAGTGACAAATAATACGATGGTTAAAAATAGTAATAAAAACGTATAAAATAGATATTTTGTCAGTTTAGGTTCTGGCACATTCCCTGTGATTAAGTTGCCTAACACACCGCCTAACCCAAACATAAATAGACAAATTGTTAATCCTACTATTTTAAAAGGTGCGAAGTCATATATCATTGGTTCCATAAACGTATATGTTGTGAATACGCCAGAATAACCAAAGACGATAATAGACATCACGATTAAAATGTGTGGGTTTTTAAATACTTTTAATTCATTTTTTACATTAGATTCTGTACTTAGAGATACATCTGGTACAAACTTCAACATACCTAGCATTGTAATAATCGCTAAACCAATCATAACGCCAAATACGGCTCTCCAATTCGCAAAGCCACCTAAGAATGATCCGAATGGCACACCAATCATAACCGCAATTGTTAATCCTGCTTGGACTAATGCGATGGCTTGCGGTTGTTTACCACGAGGTGCAACGGCTGCAGCCACACTCATACACACGCCAAAGAATGGTGCGTGCATTGAAGCTGACAACAATCTTGATAACAGCAATACTTGAAAATTGGGTGCCAACATCCCTACCACATTACTACCTATAAATATGGCAACCAAAATGGGTAATAAGCGTTTGGCACGAACATTCATTGTGAATATACGCATAAATGGTCCAATTAACGCAACACTCACAGCATATACACTGATTAATAAACCTGCACTTGAAATAGACACTTTCATATCACTTGCGATTTGAGTTAGTAATCCCGTTACAACATACTCTGCCATCCCCACTGTAAATGTACCTAACATGAATATGAAGAACATCATTCTGTTACCTTTCATCATTGCTACCTCCTTTTTTATCGCTCTCAAAAATAATACGAGTGCTATATTACAAAAAATTAGATACCATGTGAAGAGATTTGTTCAGATTTTTTTATTTTCTTAAGTCAGTGTTTGCAAGTTTTCATATATTTTCATTGTATTAAAATTAAGACAATTTCAAAGATATAGTATTTCGAAAACCTTCCATATATGTAACATTTTCAATCAAAATATCGCTATGTTAAACTGACTAGCATAGGAGTGATATGATGTCTGAATCTAAAAAAGATAAATCCAAACAGCCACTTTGGGAACTCATAATTAATATTATCCTAGAACTATTTAGTGCGATCATTCGATTTTTCAAACATTTATTATCTTAACTTCTCTGGTGATGTGGCGAATAATTAATAATGATCAATGCTATTACAACACACAAGCCACCTATCATAATGTGCAATGTGAAAGGTTCACCTAACCCTATAATTGAAAAAATAGTCGAAAATAAGGGCACTAAAAATAGAAAACTGCTCGAAATCGTAGCACCTCGTAAATTTAAACTGCTAAACCATAATCCAAATGATCCAATAGACGCAGGAAACACAAGCCACCAAAACCATAACCATCCCCAACCATTCAATTGTCCAATGTGATAGTGCTCTCCTAACAATTGGCTAATCAAGAACATGATGATGCCACCAAATAATAGCTGCCATCCCGTTAATACCCATGCACCTTTATCAAACTTAAATTGCTTAGTCACGACAGTATTACATGACCAACATAGTGACCCAAGTAATGCGACACACGCACCCCACCCTAGCAATGTACGATCTACCCCTAGACATATCGTAACCCCAATTACACCAATCACGAGTGCAACCATTTTAATCATTGTTAAACGCTCTTTCAGTATAAAATGCGCAAGAACAGCTAACCATAATGGATTGGTAAGCAGTAAAACAGCAGACATTGAAGAGGATACACCCAATGACATTGCTATATTTAATAATCCCATTGTTCCAGCCGTTTGTAATAAACCGATTGTAGCGACAAATATAAAGCCTTTATAACTATTATTATCAATAGATGGTAATGTGTTTTTGATGCCCCTTTTCAAAAATAAAACCAATAAGATAATGAATCCCGCGATGGTAAAACGCCATCCGCCTAGTAACATAGGTGGCACGTATTTAATTGAGATGAGATACTTCCCAGTTGGAAAAGAAGAGCCCATACATATGGTCGTTAAAATAATACATATATAGAAGTATAAATGCGAACGTTGATGTAAATTCATAGATGTCATCTCCAGGTCATATATTAAAGATAATTAAGATATTCTTTATCTTTAATTAGTATTATAATGCACCCTTTCTATTTTTCAATCATAATATATAAAAATTTTATATTATATTTTATAATAGAAGAAACGTTTATCATTGGAGGACTGTTATGAAATTATCTATAGGATGGGAACAAGCCGTCTATGTTCTCTTAATGCTGAATCTACTATCAGAACATAGCGTGATGACCTCTACTGCTTTAAGTGATCGTTTAAATGTTTCAGATTCTTATTTAAAGAAGATTATTAAAGCTCTTGTTAAAGAAGGTCTCGTTAATTCTTCTACAGGCAAAAATGGTGGCTTTTCTTTAAATAAGCCTTTAAATCAAATCACATTTTATGATGTTTTTCTAGCAATTGAAGGTCGAGACGCGATTTTTTCTAGTCAGCAATTATTGAAACCTTTCTTAGGTGAAAAGGAAGGTCAAAGAGCAGAAATGTGCGTAGTTAGTCATGCTTTAAATAAAATTGAAGCTACTTTAATTTCAACATTAACTTCTATTACGCTAGATGAAGTCAATCAAAACATCGTCACAAAATATCGTCTAAACGATCTAAACCAATGGGTCTTAACAAATAGTAAAACACGGTAAATCAAGCCTTCAGGATGTCTAACTTCAGACAACCCGAAGGCTACTTTTATATCTACTTTGACAAAAATATAAGTCTTTTTGACTAATATACTTGTCAAAATGACAAAGATAATGTAACGTAAAAGCCAAGGAGTTGATGAATATTGCGAAATCGTCTTAAAGAATTACGTGCTCGCGATGGCTTCAATCAAACACAACTCGCTAAACAAGCCGGTATCTCTCGGCAAACAGTTTCTTTGATTGAACGGAATGATTTTATGCCGTCCATTTTAACAGCCGTTAAAATTGCGCGTATATTCAATGAACCAGTTGAAAATGTCTTTATATTTGAGGAGGGAGATTTATGAAAGTAGGCAGATATTTACTCTATTTATTGATAGGAGGTATTATTGGTGGAATGATAGGAGCCTCAATAGGAATGCTAAGTGATGGGAACACCTTTGGTATCTTACATTTCGCTTCATACAATTTCACGATTATCGTTACCATTATCGCTTCATTAATTAATATTGGACTTATCTTAGCGATTTGGAAGACCTCTCAGACATCTTTAAAATACAAACATAAGACTGAAAATGCCAATGATGCCAACCTCGATCAACATGAACAAAAAGCTAATTTAACTTTCATGAGAACTGGCACATTATATTACATTACAGTATTAGTCGCTTTATTAAACATATTTATTATTGCCTTAGGTAATGGCCCATCGTCTATTTTATTTTTAGTCATTGTGCCTTTTATATTGACATTAATTCCGTCAACCATGCTTGGTTTCTTTTATAGAAAATTTGACACCCGTATGCCTAAACAAGGTGAAGCCAATTATACAGAACGTATTTTACAAAATATGGATGAAGGTGAGCGTCATATTACACTTGAATCAATGTTTAAAGTATATCACGTCAATATTTCCTTAATAATGGTAGGCGCTATGTTCTTAGGTATCTTTTCAATCACTACAGGTATTAACCAAGCAGTTGGCATTGGCATCTTAATCATTTTATTCGCTTACAACACATTTGGTTATATGTTAAAAGTACGTAAATTTTACAAATCCTAGTTATTTATTAATTAATCTATATTATGATAAAAGTAACTAATCTTTAATTGAATTAAATCTAATACTAATCAACAGAAAGAGAGGATTATTATGGAACATCTATTGCAAGTGCAAGATCTCAACAAGTCGTACAAAAAATCGAATTTCCATTTGAAAGATATTTCTTTAACACTTCAACCTGGCGAAGTGATTGGTTTAATTGGTAAGAATGGTTCAGGTAAATCAACATTGATTAACACATTAGTTGGTAACCGTTTTAAAGATTCTGGAGAGATTTCATTTTTTGATCAAGTTGTCTCAGATAAGGATTATGCATACAAAGAGCATATTGGTGTTGTATTTGATGACTTACGTGTGCCTGATAAACTCGAAATTAAAGATATGGATAAGGTTTTTGCAAATATTTTCAAAACGTGGAACAGTGATCGTTTCTTTGAAGTCATTCAGCGTTTCGAATTACCAACTAACGCTCAAATTAAAACATTCTCAAGAGGAATGCGTATGAAAGCAGCCTTAGCCATGGCTCTAGCGCATGATACAAAATTACTCATACTGGACGAAGCAACTGCTGGTATGGACGTATCAGGACGTGAAGAAGTCATTGAAATGTTGGAAGACTATATTTCAGAGGGCAATGGCATACTCATTTCATCTCATATTTCAGAAGATATAGAACATTTAGCTACAAAATTAATCTTTATGCGTGATGGTGAAATTGTACTTCAAGAAAGCAAGGAAGAATTGTTAAATCAATACGGTATTGTCGAAGTTGATGAGCATGATGATTTAGATATTCCACAAGACATCATCATTGCATCAAGAGTGAGACAAGGTCAACGCCAAATCTTAGTCAAGGATTGGTCTAGTGTGACAAACGCTCACCCACTTAACACTATTGATGACGCAACAAAATTAATTATGAGAGGTGATAAATAATGAAAGGTCTAATTTTAAGTAGTTTCTATGCATCTAAAAAGTCACTTATCACATATTTAATTGTAGCTATTGTAGCAAGTTTCTTATTCGCTTTTATAAATCCAGCAATGGCATGTTTCTTACCAATGATTTTCCTATTATCACCAGTGACGGATAACTTAAAGCGAGAAAAAGATTCTAAATGGATGTATTATATTTCAACATTGCCAACACATCGAAGTGCTTACATTAAAAGTTATTTCGCATTTTATGGCATACTCATCTTTATCGGATTAATTATTGGATTAATTGCAGTATTAGCGATACATCAGAATTTAATGTTAACACTTATTTCAGGTTTAGTAGGTATTGGTGCGGCAGGCACATATGCTATCATGTTCCCGTTAACATTTAAATTTGGTCCTGAAAATTCAAATGTCATCATGATTTCAACATCGGTTATCGTTCTTATTTTATTCTTTATTACTTACTTTGGTGTTATTATGTCTGCCATTGTACGTTCAGGTTCATTCTCTGATTTAGGAACAAATCCTACTGATATACTCTTCATCGGATTATATGCAATACTCGGTTTAATTTGTTTAGTGGCTTCTTATTTCATTTCAATAGCCATTTTCAACAAGCAAGAACTGTAATTTTTGAATAATAACATAGTTTAATATATAAATACTGGTTCTAAACACGAGGCATCAACTGCTATCAAGTGTTTAGAACCTTTTTCGTTTCTATTCTTACATGCGTCATTCCATCATTATAGGGTATGGATTACTAAAAGCTTTTAACAAAGGAGTCCTCATCTAATGGATATTCAAGCTATCGAACACTATTTAAATATTGATTCATCAAAATATCATGAACCTTCACTTGAAGCACTCAATTATTATATTAAACGCTATATGTTGACGGTTCCTTTTGAAAATATCAATGTCCAAAATGGCATGCCTGTTTCTGTAGAAATTAATGATTTGTATGATAAATTGATCAATCAGCATCGTGGTGGATTCTGTTACGAAATGAATCATTTCTTTGGGACTTACCTTGAAGAAAAAGGTTTCACCGTATATCGTATGTCTGCGACTGTAGAACAGCCTAATGGCAATCGCAGTCCAGAAGGTTCACACATGTCACTTGTTGTTCCAATTAATGATGTAAATTATATTGCAGATGTAGGTTTTGGTGACTTACCTTTACAGGCCTTACCTATTACAAATATAGATCCTACTCATCCTGTTACAGATATTACAGGTGAATTCCGAGCAATTTCAGAGCATGAAGGAACTTATAGCATTCAGAAACTCGAAGACGATAGTAGGATCACACGTTACGAGGCTCGTTTCCAACCTAAACAAATAGAAGATTTTGAAGATATGATTCAATATAATTCACAACATCCAGATTCTATTTTTGTACAACAACTTATCGTTACTCAACCACAATCATTTGGACGTGCTACGATGTCTTTACACCATCTCACGCTAAGTAAACAAGATGGCAAAGATAAATATGATGTAACTTCAGATAACTACCGAAACATTTTAAAGGAATACTTTAATCTTGATGTTAAAATCAAACCACTAGAAGCATAATTTAATATGACCAGCAAGGTAATCTAGATTTAAGAGGTGTAATTATGACAAATATAGACATTATTGGTGCCAAACAAAATAACTTAAAAAATATAAATGTATCAATTCCGAAGCACCAATTAACAGTTTTTACAGGGCGTTCAGGTTCGGGTAAGTCTTCCCTCGTCTTCAATACTGTAGCTGCAGAATCCGAAAGATTGTTAAATGAAACATATTCAAGTTATGTGCAACATCAACTGACACAATATGAGAAACCAGACGTCGATCAAATTAAGCATCTTCCTGTCGCAATGATTATTAATCAGAAACGTCTTGGAGGTAACTCTCGTTCAACTGTAGGTACAATTTCTGATATTTACGCGTCCGTCCGACTGCTATGGTCACGTATCGGCGAACCATTTGTCGGTTATTCAGATATCTTTTCTTTCAATAATCCTAAAGGTATGTGTGAAACATGTTCAGGATTAGGCTATGTTGAAGATATTGATTTAAATGAATTGCTTGATTATGATAAATCACTTAATGAGGATGCGATTAAATTCCCTTCATTTAGACCTGATAGTTGGCGAGGTAAACGTTATTTATATACAGGTTTATTTGATAATGATAAGAAATTAAAAGATTATACGAAAGAAGAAATGAATACGTTTTTATACACCGAACCAACTAAATTAAAGAATCCACCTTCAAATTGGCCTAGAACTGCTAAATTTGAAGGTCTTATTCATCGTTTCCGTCGTTCATTTTTACTCAATGATAATTTTGAAAAGAAACGTTTTAAAGAAGATATTGACCGTGTAGTATCGAAACATGATTGTCCTGATTGTCATGGACAACGTCTTAATGACACTGTATTAAGCTGTAAAATCAATGGCTTAAATATTGCAGAATTTACAAACCTACAAATCGATGAGGCGTTAGCCTTTTTAAGAAAAATAAAATCAGACAAAGCCCGTGTGATTATAGAGCCACTTAAGAAACAACTAGAAGCATTAAGTTATATTGGGTTGAATTATTTAACACTAGCGCGAGAAACAACTTCACTATCTGGTGGTGAGTCACAACGTATTAAACTCATTCGTCACCTTAATAGTCCTTTAAGCGACTTAGTCTATATTATTGATGAACCAAGTGTCGGACTACATCCAGAGGATATTCAGCGTATCAACGATATCATTCAATCTTTAAAGGATAAGGGCAACACAGTGCTCGTTGTAGAACATGATCCAGATGTTATAAAGACCGCTGATCACATTATTGATTTAGGACCTTTAGCAGGTAAAAATGGTGGTGAAATTACATTTACTGGCTCTTATAATGAATTACTCAGTTCGGACACAAGTACTGGTCAAGCGTTGAACCGACAGCATCAACTTAAAGAAACGCCACGTAAAGCGAAAGATATGCTTCAAATTGCTAATATTAGTCGCAATAACTTACAAAATGTCTCAACTGAACTACCTAAGCATGCAATGACTGTTGTTACAGGTGTTGCAGGTTCAGGTAAAAGTTCACTCATCACTGCTGGATTTGAACGTGAACAAGAGGCTATCTTTATTGACCAGAAACCTGTCCATGCATCAAATCGTTCTAATCTACTTACTTATTTAGATATCTTTGATGATGTACGTAGTTTCTTTAGTCAACATACTGGTCTTAAAAAGAGTATGTTCAGCTATAATTCAGAAGGTGCCTGTCCGGAATGTCATGGTAAAGGTGTTTTAAAAACGGAACTTGCATTTATGCCAGACTTTTCACAAGTATGTGAATTATGTGGTGGTACAAGATATCGTCCAGAAGTGTTAGAAGCAAAAGTAGAAGGCTATTCTATTGCGGATATTTTAGCATTAACCGTGGATGAAGCCATTGAGAAATTTAGCGACAGTCCAGGTATTACACGACCGCTTCAAGCATTAGCGGATACAGGATTAAACTATATGACTCTTGGACAATCATTAGATACCCTTTCAGGTGGTGAAATTCAACGTGTGAAACTAAGCCGTTACCTGACACAAGATGTGACCGATAAGATCTTTATCTTTGATGAGCCAACAACTGGGCTACATGAAGATGATTTGCCAATTCTAATCGATTGCTTTAATCATCTTATTGAAGAAAGCAATACGGTTATCTTGATTGAACATAATTTAACGATGATGACTCAGGCGGATTGGTTAATTGATATTGGGCCTTATGCTGGTGATAAAGGTGGCCAATTACTTTATGCGGGTGAACCTAAAGGCATTTTTGACATCGACAATTCCGTAACCGCTAAACATTTAAAACGATATATTGGCCAATAAATAAACTAAACAAATACCCCCACATGCTGATTAGACACGTGGGGGCATAATTTTGCCATTATGAATTTTATCTACACTTATAGTAACTTGTGTTGGTGCAACAATTCTTCGATATAGGTACCTTTTATTTTCTTCAAGAAAGCGTTAAGAGCGAGTTTCTGTATTTTGTTATGTTCTGAGAATTCTGATAGATTTTTACCATCATTAAGTTCATATAAGGCATCCATCAATATACGAAGGTCGAATTCTGTTGCAACCACTTCAGGGACACCTCTATCTATGTCCAATAATTGGTATACTGCTTCCATAGCAGTCCTTACCGAATATTCAGTGGTAAATACAGTATCTCTTTCTGTTTCTGCAAAATTACCAATAAAGGCTATGTTGCGAGCATTTTTAGGCACGACAAGTGGTCTGTCTCCAACGGATCTAGGCATAAAATAAGAACAGATATATGGCATATAGACTGGTATCGTATTACATTGCGTTTTAGCGAGGTCTTCAATTTGATTGATAGGAACGCCCATATGATATAACCATTCTTGGCAAATTTCATTTCCACTGCACTCAGTGATAGGTTTATGGATGTAATCCCCGTTTACGTTTGAGTATAATGCATAGATCCAAACGCTCACCTCGTCTTCGGGTTGGCTTTTAAATTGTTGTTGACGATTAACAGTAAAACTCATTTGCCATTTAGAATCATTAACAGTAACAATACCACCAGTCACTGTCTTGCCGGCTAGAGGGTCTCGTTTACAAATTTGCTCGATTGTATTAATAATTGTCATGTTATTAGTCGTCGCAGTTGCTGATACAAACCAACTTTTGTCTGGTAAACGATGATAGAACTTTTCGGGACAACCAAACTCAGGGCTCTGTTTGGCAAGATTACGCCATAACGTCCAACTACCACCGATTTCTTTTGTAGGGGGTGCGGGTGTGTTGTTATCTCCATAAGTTGAACTTTCAGTGATACTACCATTTGTAACAAATACTAAATCATCTGGCGTTAGAGGAATGATATCATCTTTACCTGAACGCTTAAGTTGTATTTCACGCGCAACCTTCTCTTTCGTTGTGATATCTACTTTGATATTCAACACTTGAACATCATATTGAAATTGCACACCGTGGGACTCTAAGTAAGCAATCATCGGAAGAACTAGTGATTCATATTGATTATATTTGGTGAACTTAAGGGCACTGAAATCTGCTAATCCTCCAATATGATGTACAAAGCGCATTAAATATCGACGCATCTCCATTGCAGAATGCCATGGCTCAAATGCGAACATCGTTTTCCAATAGATCCAGAAATTCGAATGCAAAAAGTCATTTGAGAAGACATCCGTAATCTTCACATCGTTTAATGTCTCTTCTTTCATTAAACATAAATGAATGATTTCTTTAATGGCTTGTGGCGTCAAAGTAAAATCACCATCAGTAGATAACTGATGCCCCCTTTTTTCAATAACACGACAACGTGAGTAATTAGGATCTTCTTTATTTAACCAATAAAACTCATCTAGAACGGAAGCATTATCCATTTCAAGTGACGGGATGGAGCGAAATAAATCCCACAAACATTCGAAATGGTTCTCCATTTCTCTTCCACCTCTCACAACATAGCCTTTCAAAGGAAGTTCATCTCCATCTAAACTTCCACCAGGTTTAGATAATTCTTCTAAAACATGGATTTTTGACCCATCCATTTGTCCGTCTCTAATCAAGAAACATGCAGCAGCTAGAGATGCTAATCCGGAACCAATAAGATAAGCTGATTTACGCTCTACATTTTCTGGTTTTTTAGGACGTGCAAATGCTTCATAATTTCCATTACTATAGTACATACGTATCACTTCCCAAGTTTTCATAGTTTTTAATTTTTAGATTGAAAAGTAGTAAACTATAAGTAATCTTAAAGAAATTAATCTACCCTTCGATAGTATTATAAAATGACGAGGGGCAAGAATTGTGCGTCACTTATGTGTGTTTGTAACATAAGCGACATTTTATTCAAACTGTCCGATATGAGGAGTGATTAAGTTGAACAAACAAGATTTACGCGTCCAAAAAACACATCAAGCCCTAATTACTTCATTTTCTGATTTACTACAAACTAAATCTTTTGAACAAATAACGGTTCAAGACTTATGTGCAAAAGCAAATGTACGACGATCAACCTTTTATCGTCATTTTAATGATAAGTATGACTTGTTAAATCACGTTGTCGGCACGTTGATTGATCATTTTAGAGAGCTATATTTACCCGACATTAATCCCGACAACCCACGACAATTTTTTGAGAAATTGATGAGAGATGTTTTGACATTTATTCACGATAATAAAGACATTGTCCGTAGCGTTATAACACTCAATTTTTACGGCGAAGTTTATACTATTTTTTATGAACAAATCTATAAAGCAGTTCAAAAGCAAATTGAATTTGATCGACAGAGTGGTCAATTTTATGTAGATGTAACAATATATGGAGAATTTTTAACTGGAGGTATTTTGAGCGTCATCACGAATTGGATTCAACATGGACAACAGCAATCGATTGATAAAGTGACGAAAGAAATTGTTAATATGATATGTGGCGCAAGAGAAGTACATTTGAAGAAACTGAGTTAAAACGCCTTTATTGAAGATATTTCATAATTTGAAAAATGTCGCCAAGATAAAAACTTAGCGACATTTTTTCTAATTTAATTTATTGATTTAGAACCATTTCCATTTTTTATCAGCAGCTACACGTGGATAATGACTGCCTGGTAAGAAGTCCCTATAATAATGAACATAAACTTTACCTTTACTATTGATAGCCAGATGCCATTTGGATTTGTCTTTAGGGACAACATCATATAAATCTTTTTTTACATGATATTTCTTGCCATCTATCTCATGGTCTCCTTCAGTTAACACTTTCTTATATTCATATTTTTGACGATATTGTTTAATGATTTGATTACCTATTCTATTTCTATTGTACTTCGCATTTACATCACCAAAGGGTTTCACATTCATTATTGTTTCATTTAGACGTAATTGATCTTGCTTATTTGTTAGTGCAATGTTATAACCCTTATTACTTGTACCTGTCTTTAAGCCATCTGTACCAGGTAAATATAGTGGTTGTCCTTTTAAAGATAGATTCGTACTTTTAAAAGTATTTCCTCTTTGAGTATCCCGTGGCAACTTAGATATTTGTAATATCTGAGGATACTTCTTAATTAACGCTTGCATTAAAAGGTTCATATCTTTAGCGGTACTTTTAGGGAAATCTTGTTTTTTAAATTTTGAAGGTGCATATTGATCTAACAAACTATTTTGCGCACCTGCCGGATTGACAAAGTTTGTATTAGTCATATTAAACGATTTAGCTTGTTGATTCATTTTATTAGTAAATGTATTATTATCGCCACTTACTTTCTCACCTAATATCATTGCTGCGGCATTACTTGATGCTAAAGTGGTTTGTTTAATTAATTCCTCAATAGTATACGTTTGACCTTGTTTCAATGATACTGATGATAGGTTTGGTAGGTTGGACATAGTAGCAAACTTATTTGTAATTTTGACTTTGTCATTGAGCTTTAACTTCCCATTCTCAATCGCTTCATAAGTTAAATATAAGGTCATCATTTTAGACATAGAAGCAGGGTCAACCTGATTATTTCCCCGGTAATTATATAGAATTTGCCCTTGATCAGTAGTAAGCATGACACCACTAGGCTGATATTTCGTACTAATATTACTATTCTTTTCTTTATTAGCAATAGTTACTGGCGATTCACTCGCATCACTTATCGAAGTATGTAATAACGAAATCGTAGCGATAATACCTATTCCTTTTACAAATTTACCAAACAAAATATCCCCTACTTTTTTTAATATTAATAATGTTGCACAATACTTTTTATAACAATATTATAGGAATAATACAACTACATTCAAAATCATAACCACTTAAATATATTGTTGTTACTTACAATACATTTTTGATATCAATCAAATTTTGCCTGCTTTTAATGAAAAATTGAAACTCTGAGAACTACCATAATGCAATTCTCAGAGTTCGACTAATTATTTATAACCTTTCTCACCTTTAAAATAACTACGATCTTCTTTGCTATAAACTTTGTCTGGATCTACAAATGGTTTCAACTTGTATTTAAAGTCATATAGATTCAAACCATCGATAGCAACACGGTCTTGATAAACGCTATCTTCACCAATATCAGTAAAATTATTCGGACCTACCCCAGCTAAGAATTTAAATCCTGCTTTATTCTCTAGGTACTGATAGCCTGCTGAACCTCTATCTTGCGCACCATGAGGGAAAATAAATAAGTCCGTTTTGCCAATAATTGGCGTTACTTCTTTCTTCCAACGTTCTGTATCCTTCACAATACGATCATATGAACTATTTGCAAAATCAATGTGCCCCCAAGAATGACTTGCGAATGTCCAGCCATCGCGTTTCATTGCATTTGCAACTTTTATCGCTTGTTCTTTACGCTTAGAGTAGTCTTTACTATCCAACTCATTCGTGCGATATCCGAGTACCCCATTGTATCCAGTTAAACCAACTACACCTTTTTGTCCATTCAATGAAAAATCTGGATGTTCTTTTACGAAACGATTTAGAATCGGAACAATGTCATTCGATTCACTTTGAGTAACCTTACCATCTTTGCCTTTCGTTTCAGATACAACATGATTATATTTGTCTAATACTAAGCGATCTGCATAACCATTTCCTCTCATATATTCATAATAATTCATATCATCTATTGATAAAATTAACGGTTTCTTTCCTTTAGGCAACTTAAGTGATTTCTTTTTAATAGGTTTAGAATTGAAATCATATGCATCATGTGGATCAATCAATATGTAATGATGCTTATGTAATTCATCAAGTGAGCGTTTAAATTCTTCAACGGTAATCATCCAATCATTATTCCCTTTGGCTTGATTCGCTTCACCAGTAAACGCCACTTTAGGATCCGTAATTAAAGGATGGAAGAAGATATGTGCTACATCACCCTTATATTCAACCCAATCATTTTGACCAGAACTACGCTTTTTCGCATAAATATTCTCTTCTTTATTATGCGTTTCTTCTTTAGCTTTTTTCTCATGCGTTTGCGATGTCGATTGACAAGCACATAAAACAATGGCTATTAAAACAGTGAATACACTCAACAAATATTTTTTAATCATGTATTGGCTCCTTTATGTAAGAAAGTAATTTTATGCCGCTCACTAAATATTATATAACATTTTTATACTATGCATGACATATCATTTCTAACTTAACGGAATTTTTACATGAAATTAATTTTATTCAATATTAAATTATTTGTTTCTTCTTTTCACGAGGAATTTCAAACTTACATTAACTACAATCGCTAAAACGATTAAGCTTTTCAATATTAATTCATAAATTGTTGGCATCGAAAATGTACTAACAAACACAAATATTAGTATGAGTACTATCGCAATTTTACCGTGAATATCCTATGTCATTACGCTCACCTTTAGCTTTAATATAATTTCCTATATAATTGCATTATACATATAAAAGGAGATGGATGTTTTGAGAAAATTATTAGCCTTGGCATTAGTGTTTATACTAGCCTTAGCCGCTTGTGGAAACAATGGGGATAATAGTAATTCTAAAGATGCGAAAGAAGATACTAAATCTTATACAACTGACGATGGTAAAAAAGTTAAAATTCCTAAAAATCCTAAACGTATAGTTGTTTTAGGAACAACATATGCAGGTGGTTTAAAGGAACTTGATGCCAATATTCAAGCTGTAGCTAAAAACGTGGATGATAGTTCAGTATTAAAAGATAAATTTAAAGATGTTAAAAAAATTGATCCTGAGAACGTTGAAGCCGTAGCAAAAGAAAAACCAGATTTAATTATTACTTACAATACAGATAAAAACTTGAAGAAATTGAAAAAAATCGCACCAACTGTCGCATTCGACTATATGAAACATGACTACAAAGAACAACATTTAGAATTAGGAAAAATTATTGGTAAAGAAGATAAAGCTCAAAAATGGGTAAATCAATGGGAAGACAAAACAAAAGATGATGGCAAAGAAATTAAAGATGCCATTGGTAAAGATGCAACTGTATCAATCATTAAAGACTTTGATAAAAAAATCTATGTTTTAGGTAAAACATACGGTCACGGTAGTGAAGTGCTTTATGATTCATTTGGTCTAAAAATGCCAAGCAAAGTTGAAAGTGCCACTAAGAAAGAAGATTTAGCTGATATTTCTGCTGAACAAATTCCAGAAATGGCTGGAGATTACGTTGTGACACCTGTCGCTAAAGGCGCTAAACTTTCATTCGCTAATAAAGATGTTTGGAAAAACACAGACGCAGTTAAAAAAGGTCAAACATTTAAAGTAGACGAAGGTATTTATTGGTTAAATGACCCTTACTCACTTGACTATGAACGTAAAGATTTAAAGAAAAAATTATTAGATTTTGCAAATAAATAATGATTTTCTCGATTTAACTAAAAACCATCAATGAACCAGAATAGCTGGTTTATTGATGGTTTTTCTATTCGATCATTTTAGGTTGTTTCTTCAAACGTTTGTTTGCCAGAAAATAAAACTATCCACGTTGCAAATATAAACGGCGCTGTAAATACAGGTAATCCTACTGGTGTAAGTAACGTTGCGATTGCACCATGCATCACTACAGTTAATAATAACCCTGTAATAACGGCAATATAAGTATTGAGTTTAGTTTTAAATGTTACACCTAATGCTATTCCAGTAAGTATAGCGTTATAACCATATAGACCATTGGTTATCGATGGATAATCTCCACCTAATAAGACAATAAATGCCACTGCTAAGATACTAGAGATGACCGCATATACGCCACCTCTTATTGATCCTACAAAGATACCTATAATAATCAACACACTACCAAGCATAGATGTTACAAGAAATATCTCACTAAAATTGGTTGTAATTCCACTAATCCAACTTATATGGTTATGACTAATATCAGGATGTTTCACCTGTTGAGGCAATATATCAATCGTTACTTTTAAATTTGAAAATTGCGTCGTCATAGCTAACACGAGCCATGTCATCAATACAAATGGAAATGTTAGCATCGGTATGTCAAATGGTTTTAATAGTTCTCTAATGGCAGCACCCATTGGCAAAGTTAAAATGGTTGCAAGTATCAATACTATCCAAGCTACCACTGAGGATTGAAGGAATAAAGCTAAACCAATAGCAGTTAACACAGCATTATACCCTGCTAACCCATCTTGAATTTCCGCTTCACTATAATTGAAATAAGGTGCCAATAAGATTGATAAGACGCTACCTATCATTGCCGCTAAACCAATTTCCCATTGAGCCACAAACAAGCCAATTAGAATGAATATACCTGACCATTTGTTATTCATAAACACTACTTGCGCTATATTCTTGAAAAATATATCTACATACTTCACAAACTCACCTTACTCTTTAGTTATTACTAAACATTCCTTTTAAATTCTAGCACTATTAATAGCACTTACAAAATACTTTCACAATATTTAAACATGTAGAAATACAATTTGAGTTTGAATTTAAAATAATCGTATTACTATATTGCTTGTACTCTACCTTTAACAGTTCTAACATTAAAACTACGAAAGTTATTCTAAATGGAAAGAAGGAATAGATGTGCATTTTACTCAACGTGAACAAGATAAGTTGATGATTGTTGTAGCTGCAGAAGTAGCAAGACGTCGTAAAGCACGTGGTTTAAAGTTAAATCATCCTGAAGCACTTGCATTAATCAGTGATGAATTACTTGAAGGTGCCAGAGACGGTAAAACGGTAGCCGAGTTAATGAGCTACGGTAAAACAATTCTAAATGAAGAAGATGTAATGGAAGGCGTTGCAAGCATGATTAAAGAAATCGAAATTGAAGCAACATTTCCAGATGGTACGAAACTTATTACAGTTCACCATCCAATCGTCTAAGGAGGCTATATTATGATTCCTGGAGAAATTATTGTTAAAAAAACTGAAATCGAAATTAATCATGGGCGTGCAGAAACGGTGCTTGTTGTTAAAAATACCGGAGATCGCCCAGTACAAGTTGGCTCTCACTTTCACTTCTTTGAAGCTAACAAAGCTTTACAATTTGAACGTGAAAAAGCTTATGGCAAACACTTAGATATCCCCGCTGGTGCAGCCGTACGTTTTGAACCAGGCGACGAAAAGAAAGTCCAACTTGTTGAATATGCAGGTCATCGTAACATATATGGTTTCCGTGGTATGGTTAACGGTAAAATTGATGAAAGTAGTGTTTACCGTCCAACCAACGAAGATGATGAATATGCCGGCGTATTTAATGATGAAGGCGAAGAAAACCTCAATAAAAAAGGAGGACAACACTAATGAGCTTTAAAATGACACAATCTCAATATACCAGTCTTTATGGTCCGACCGAAGGCGATTCAATTCGTCTAGGTGATACAAATTTATTTGCTCAAGTTGAACATGATTATACAAGTTACGGAGATGAAGTCACTTTTGGTGGCGGTAAATCTATTCGTGACGGAATGGGGCAAAATCCAAACGTGACACGTGACGACCGTTATGTTGCAGATTTAGTTATTACAAATGCAGTTATCATTGATTACGATAAAGTCGTTAAAGCCGATATTGGTATCAAAAATGGCTACATCTTTGCTATTGGTCAAGCTGGCAACCCAGATATTATGGATAATATTGATATTATTATCGGTGCAACAACAGATATCATTTCAGCTGAAGGTAAAATTGTGACAGCTGGTGGTATTGATACACACGTTCATTTTATCAACCCTGAACAAGCTGAAGTTGCACTCGAAAGTGGTATCACGACTCATATTGGTGGCGGTACTGGCGCATCAGAAGGTACGAAGGCTACAACAGTTACACCTGGACCTTGGCATATTCATCGTATGCTTGAAGCAGCTGAACAACTCCCTATTAATGTAGGTTTTACTGGTAAGGGGCAAGCTGTTAATCACACTGCACTTATTGAACAAATACACGCAGGTGTAATCGGTCTGAAAGTACATGAAGACTGGGGTGCAACACCTTCAGCACTCGATCATGCATTAGAAGTAGCAGATGAATTCGATGTTCAAATCGCACTTCACGCCGATACATTAAATGAAGCTGGATTTATGGAAGATACAATGGCAGCAGTCAAAGGCCGTGTCCTACATATGTACCATACTGAAGGTGCGGGTGGCGGACATGCGCCTGATTTAATTAAATCCGCTTCATATCCTAATATCTTACCTTCATCTACCAACCCAACATTGCCTTATACACAAAATACAGTAGATGAACATTTAGATATGGTTATGATTACACATCACTTAAATGCATCTATTCCTGAAGATATAGCATTCGCTGATTCTCGAATTAGAAAAGAAACCATCGCAGCTGAAGACGTACTTCAAGATATGGGCGTATTTAGTATGGTTAGTTCTGACTCACAAGCTATGGGACGCGTAGGTGAAGTGATTACACGTACATGGCAAGTAGCCCATCGTATGAAAGAACAACGTGGCTTGTTAGATGGTGATGCCGAATACAACGATAATAACCGTATTAAACGTTATATCGCTAAATATACGATTAATCCTGCCATTACACATGGTATTTCAGACTATGTTGGTTCAGTTGAAGGTGGTAAGTTAGCAGATTTAGTTATGTGGGAACCAGCCTTCTTCGGTGTTAAACCAGAACTTATAGTTAAAGGTGGTTTAATTAATGCCGCAGTTAATGGTGACGCCAACGGTTCTATTCCAACATCAGAACCTCAAAAATACCGCAAAATGTATGGCCAATATGGTGGTAACTTACAGCACACTGCCATTACATTTGTTTCTAAAACTGCATTCGAAAGTGGTATTTATCGTAGCTTGAACCTACAACGTATGGTTCGACCTGTTCACGGCATCCGTAATTTAACGAAAAAAGATATGAAAAATAATGATGCTACACCAAAACTGGATGTAGATCCACAAACTTATGAAGTATTTGTTGATGGCGAAAAAGTGACTAGTGAACCTGCTACTGAACTACCGTTGACTCAAAGATACTTCTTATTCTAGGAGGTTCATTTAATGATTATAGAAGAGATTCAAGGCAACATTGCTAATTTATCAGATGAAGATAAAAAGAAACATGTTGAAAAAGTCTATTTAGAGAATTCAGATTTAGTAAAACGTATTCAACGTGTTACAACTGATCATGGCACAGAGATTGGTATCCGTTTAAATCAACCTATCGATTTACAATATGGTGATATTTTATACCAAGATGACACAAATATGATTGTTGTTGATGTGAATTCTGAAGATCTACTCGTTATCAAACCACGTACGTTACAAGAAATGGGCGATATCGCACATCAACTTGGCAATCGTCATTTACCTGCACAATTTACAGAAACTGAAATGTTAGTCCAATATGACTATTTAGTAGAAGACCTACTTAAAACGTTAGGCATACCTTATAGTCATGAAGATCGTAAAGTGAATAAAGCGTTTAGACACATAGGTCATTCACATGATTGATCATTCACACTTAAGATTATTTCAGTTCTGTGATTCGCAATTACCTACAGGTGCATTTAGTCATTCGTTTGGTTTAGAAACATACATTCAACGCGATGTAGTTAAAGATGCTGAAACATTTAAAGCATGGTTACAATTATTTTTAAATGAACAATTAACCTATTCAGATGGTTTAGCTATGCGTCTTGTGTACCAAGCGTTAGAAAATGAAGACACAGAGGAAATATTAAGATTAGACCAATTAATCTATGTTCAAAGTTTACCGCGTGAAACACGTGTAGGTACAAAACAAATGGGAACACGTATGGCTAAACTTGCGATGGAATTCTACGATAGTCAATGGATCAATTGGTACCACACACAAATGACTGAGAAACGTGCAAAGTTGCATCCAGCAATTTGCTTTGCAATGTTAGGTCATTATTTAGGCGTTGATATCGAGACGATTATTGACTACTACTTGTATCAAAATGTTTCAAGTTTAACTCAAAATGCAGTACGTGCAATTCCACTAGGCCAAACAACAGGTCAACAAGTTGTGACGGAAATGATTCCACAAATCGAACGTACACGACAACACATATTTACATTAAGCAAAGCAGATTTCGGTGTAACAGCACCCGGATTAGAACTTAATCAAATGGAACATGAGAACGTTAATGTGAGAATCTTTATTTCATAGGAGGTAAGAGTTATGGCAAATCCAATTAAAATTGGTATTGGCGGTCCTGTTGGTGCAGGTAAAACACAATTAGTAGAAAAATTAGTGCGCCGTCTGTCTAAAGAATTAAGTATCGGTGTTATCACAAACGATATTTATACAAAAGAAGACCAAAAAATCTTAGTAGATACAGGTGTGTTACCTGAAGATAGAATTATAGGTGTCGAAACAGGCGGTTGTCCTCATACAGCTATCCGTGAAGATGCTTCAATGAACTTCGCTGCTATTGATGAATTGTTGGAACGTAATGACGACATTGAGTTAATATTTATTGAATCTGGTGGCGATAACTTAGCAGCGACATTTAGTCCAGAATTAGTAGATTTCTCAATATACATTATTGACGTTGCCCAAGGTGAGAAGATTCCTCGTAAAGGTGGTCAAGGTATGATTAAATCTGACTACTTCGTTATTAATAAAACAGATTTAGCAGAATTTGTTGGAGCATCATTAGACCAAATGGCCGAAGATACGAAAACATTTAGAGGAAATCGCCCATTCACATTCACTAACCTTAAGACAGATGATGGTTTAGACAACGTTATTGAGTGGATTGAACGAGATGTATTACTTAAAGGGTTAGCTTAATGGCTGAAGATATGAAACCAGATACTGAACAATCTTGGACTGGACAGTTAGACCTAACTGTGTTCAATAATGGTAAACGTTCTGTTGCACGAGATATCTTTTTTGAAAAAGCTTTAAAAGTGATTCGCCCAGTCTATTTAAATGATTCAACAATTCCAACCTTCTATATTGTGAATGTTGGTGGTGGCTACCTTGATGGCGATCGTTACCGAATGAATATTAATGTGGATGAAAATGCGTCAGTGACATTAACATCGCAAGGTGCTACAAAGATATATAAGACATTGAATGACCGTGTTGAACAATATCAAACATTTCATATAGCGAAAGATGGTTATATGGAATATGTTGGTGATCCGATTATTGCTTACGAACATGCGAAGTTCTTCCAACATAATGTATTTAAATTGGATGCGACCGCATCAATGTTCTATACGGATATTCTTACACCTGGTTATTCTTCGAGTGAAGCGTATTTCACTTATGACTATATGCATTTACTTAATGAAATTTATGTAGATGATGAGCTTGTCGTATATGATAATTTGCGTATGCATCCGGGTGAAACAGAAATTAGTTCACTTGGTTATATGGAGCATTATACGCATTTAGGTTCAGCTTACTTTATTCATCCGGAAGTGACGCAGAAGTTAATCGATGAAGTGTATGAGGAAATTAAAGATTATACGCTGAAATATAATTGTCGCCTTGGTATCACGCAATTGCCAACACATGGTTTTACTGTAAGAGTGTTATCTAATATGACCCAGGAAATTGAGGAGATTCTAAATACAGTTCAATCTTATATTGCGAATAAGTTATATGATCGGCAAATAGACTTTTTAAGAAAATATTAATTAAGAAAACAGCTTATGGTGCACTTTGTGATATGTACCATAAGCTGTTTTATATTATTCTTTAATTTTGAAAATGAACGATTGAGGTGGAATGATATTTAATACTGCTTACTTGCATATAAATAGTTTTTATCATGCTATTCGGTATCGCCAAATATGTAATTATATATGTCTTGTGAGACTTGTTCGAAGTTATCGACGTTGAGTGACAGATAGAATTTGAGTTTAGGTTCTGTACCTGATGGTCTCAAAGCAATAAATCCTTCTTTAAAGATAATTCGGATCACATTTGCTTGTGGTAATGATATTGCTTCTTCCGTGTTGTCTTCTTTATAAATGCGTTTCAATGTCTCATAATCTTCTACTGCAATGACTTTTAATCCTGCAATGACATCAGGAATATTACGTCTTAATTTATCCATTAAAGCGTTAATTTGTTGTTGACCTTCTTTACCTTCAAAGACTTTAGACATCGGTTTATCACGATACTGGCCTACTTCTTTATGGATTTCTTTTAATGCGTCGTACAGTGTTTTGCCTTCATTTTTCAAAATAGAAGCATACTTAATAATTAATGGAACAATTTGAATGGCGTCTTTGTCTCGCACGAAATCATCGGCTAAATAGCCATAGCTTTCTTCATAGGCAAATAAAAATGATTCTGTATCATCTAACTCACGAATGGCTTTAGCAATATGTTTAAAGCCGATTAAGACTTCCTTCACAGTCACCCCATGTTGTTGAGCAAGACGTTTACCTAACTCGCCACTTACAATAGATTGAATAACAATTGGATTATTTGGGACATTCGAATGTTCGAGCAGATATTTAATTAATAATGCGCCAATCTCACTGCCACCAAAGTAATATGTACGACCATTTGTATCTCGTTCAACAAAGCCCATGCGATCGACATCCGGATCTGTCGCAATAATTAAATTGGCGTCGATATCGTGAGCTTGTTGAATTGCTAAATCAAAGGCTTCTCGCTCTTCGGGGTTCGCACTTTTAACGGAACTGAAATTTGGATCTAGCTCACATTGCGATTTGACTAAACTTACATTCTGAAAATTAAGATGCTTTAAAACGTCAGGAATAATCGGCACACCAGTACCATGCAAACTTGTATATACGACCTTCAAATCAGATTGTGGAATATCACCTATAAGATTTGTAAGTTCATTTATGTAACTATCATAAACCGCTTCTGGTAAATCAAAGGTGTTCTTCTCAATAAGTTCTTGATTTAAGTCAATATTCAACTCAAGTGGATTACCTAAGTTATTGATATATTGAGCAACTTCTAATGAAGTATCCTCATCTAATTGCGCACCATCTACACCATAAACTTTGATGCCGTTATAATCTTTAGGGTTATGACTTGCTGTAATCATGATACCGGCAGATGTTTGCAAGTATCGGACAGCAAAAGATAGTTGTGGCGTTGTTTTATACCCATCTGCCAGATAAACTTTGATGCCATTCGAAGTCAAAATTTGCGTAATAATATACGCGAATTCTGAAGATAAATGACGAATATCATAGTGAATGACAATTGAAGGATTATCTTCTTTATCTTTTAAGTAATTAGCAATTCCTAATGCCAGACGTTGTATGGTATAGCGATTTAAACGACCTGGACCAAGTCCAAACTGGCCACGAATACCTGCAGTACCAAATGCTAATTCAGTTTCAAATCCTTGTTCTTGAAACGTCGTGGTCTGGCTATCATAGAATGATGCTACAAGACTGTCATCTTTATATTTCATCCAATTGTCTTTCATTATATACTCCTTTCATACTTATGCGGATGTCTTATTATTCTATTACAGTATACTGGATATTCAAAAAAGTTTCATTGGATTAGAAAATAAGCATTACTTAGTAATCATTTATGCTAGACGAATTAAACTTGCAATAAGTTACTCATAGTGATATAATACATTCATAAATTAATTCCATTGGCAACACCAAACCCCTCACTAGGTCGATAGTGAGGGGTTTTATGGTGTGTTAGACGATGTCGCTTATTTCTTTATTACTTACTGAAATTGATAGCTTTCATGACCTTTCGCAAAGGCTTCAACGGTATAAATCATAGAACCACCTTCTGAGCCGTTCTCAATGTCATTGGTACAAATGAGCAATTGGTTTGTTCCAGGAATAAATTGTGGATGTGTTGAACGTAACATTTTACCTTCATCACGCCCTGGCATTAAGATTTGACCAATAGGATAGCCACGTTTGTTGAAGACTAGAACACGTCCTTGTCCATACATTGCTACGTATAAATTATCATCGCTATCAATACATACTGAGTCTGGTCCTTCATGGCCAGTAAAGTAATATGGAATCGTTGCGCCAAACGGTGCAATTGTCACGCCATCGTCCTCTAATTGAATACGATGAAGTCGGTTTGTCGTCGTTTCCGTAACCCATAGTACTTTTTCATCCGTACTTAAAGCTACACCATTCGCTACTGAAATATTCTGAATAACTGGGGTCACTGTCTTGAAGTCAGGCGAAACGTAGTAGACGCCACCTTTAGGATTTGTAGAATACCCTCTGAAATCAGTGAAATAGAAACCACCTTTACTATCAAAGACCATGTCATCGATACAATATTCCGTGTTAAGTTCCGAAATAATTTCTTCAAATTGTTCACCATGTTCATTTGTGGCGAAGATACCACCTGTTGACTCGAAATCGCCTAAATAACAAGTGAATAAACGTCCATCTTTATGTATTTTGACTGCAGCTGGATTTTGTTTTGTTGATTGAAACGCTGTTGAAACCTCTTTTGTGTCTATGTCGACTTTAAAGATTTTACCGCCAAACACTTCACATAAAAATAAATTATGATCTCTATCAAAGATAAGACCTTCAAGTTGAAGTCCTTCATCTGAAATTTTTAACCAAGGTTCTGCCGTTACCGTTTGTAATTCGCTTTCAGAAATAATAGGTACTGCACTTTTTGATGCCCCAGTATATGTTAATTTTGGTAAAGATTGATTTGTCATAATTAACAATTCCTCCCTTTTCGAAAAGTATAATCTTAATTCATTATAATCCTTTACTTCACTTTCTACTTATCGTACTACATGTAATCGTTTTCAAAAAGTAATTGTACTTCTAACATAGGTCTGTTGCCCTATTTTCAAAACCGAAATATTGAAAGTTATTGTAAATTTGGTAAAATAATATAATGTTGATTTTTATAAAAAGATAAATTAATGAATAACTAAATGATACGGCTTGCCTTTACGATAAATAAATTTTTAGAGGAGAATTAGAAAATGGATTATAGAGTGTTATTATATTACAAATACACAACAATTGATGACCCTGAAACATTTGCAGCTGAGCACTTAGAATTCTGCAAATCAAACAATTTAAAAGGTAGAATTTTAGTTTCTACAGAAGGTATCAATGGTACATTATCAGGTACGAAAGAAGATACTGATAAATATATCGAATATATGCATGCAGATGAACGTTTCGCAGATATGACGTTCAAAATTGATGAAGCTGAAGGCCATGCCTTCAAAAAAATGCACGTACGTCCAAGAAATGAAATCGTTGCTTTAGGTTTAGAAGACGATGTTGATCCACGTGTTACAACTGGTAAATATTATTCACCTAGTGAATTTAAAGAAGCACTTGAAGATGAAGATACTGTCATCTTAGATGCTCGTAATGACTATGAATTTGATTTAGGTCACTTCCGCGGTGCCATTCGCCCTGATATCACACGTTTCAGAGACTTACCAGACTGGATTCGTGAGAACAAAGATCAATTAGATGGTAAAAACATCGTAACTTATTGTACAGGTGGTATTCGTTGCGAAAAATTCTCTGGTTGGTTAGTTAAAGAAGGCTTCGAAAATGTAGGACAACTACACGGTGGTATCGCAACTTACGGTAAAGACCCTGAAACTAAAGGTCAATATTGGGACGGTAAAATGTACGTCTTCGATGAACGTATTAGCGTTGACGTTAACCAAGTTGAGAAAACAGTTATCGGTAAAGAACACTTTGACGGTACACCTTGCGAACGTTATATTAACTGTTCAAATCCTGAATGTAACAAGCAAATTCTTGTTTCAGAAGAAAATGAAGATAAATATCTCGGTGCTTGTTCATATGACTGTGCCAAACATGAACGTAACCGTTATGTAGCTAAAAACAACATTAGCGATGAAGAATGGAATCGTCGTTTAGAAAACTTCAAAGACGTTCTAGAACATGCACATGCTTAATATATGAATCCTATCCCTTATGAGATTTAATTAGCTCATAAGGGATATTTTTTATGACTACCTAATGCTATAATAGTGTAAAATCACAAGTGTTATTGAGGTTTGGCAATATGAGAAAACATAGTAAAGACTACTTTCATCTGTTTTATAGTCAATTGTTTGCTAACACTGGTGATATTTTAACAATTGTTGGCCTTATTGCTATTGTTTTTAATATCACATCTAAAACGACCGCTGCCTCGATGATTCCCATTATCTTTACATCTGGCATTTTTGTGAGTAGTTTTATTTCCAATTATATTTATCAATATTTTACGCAAAAGCAAGTCTTATCTATATTTCAAGGTCTTAAATTAGTAAGTTTAGCAAGTATCGCTGGTTTATTAATATTTGGCATATCTCCCATTTTTATTTTTGTTTTACTTTTTCTTAATGCTATTTTTGATGGTTTTACAAACCCAATTAAGAACTCAATGATTCCTTTTATTGAGAATAAAGATGCGATTACATCTGCTAACGCTTTAATGAATATGATGAGTAGTGTTGTTCAACTTTCTACGTGGGCATTAGGCGGCATTTTAATGAGTCTTATAGGTGCGAAATACTTATTCTTATTTGCGCTAGTACTTGAAATGATAAGTTATTTTTTTATTTTACGCCTTTCAGAACGTCAAATTTACAAAAATGAGAAGGCAAATATTTTTAGTAGTTTTAAAGCTGTTATTCGTGATAATTATCGTGATAAATTGAGTTTGTATTTAAACATTTCTATTATTTTTGAATCTTTCGCAACGACCATATGGATAGCAGCTATCATTCTTACTTATACAAGAACCTATTTACATGTCCCTGATTATTGGTTTGGACTAATCAATGCCCTTTTCTTTAGTGGCACAATTATTGCAGGACTATGGATAAACCATAAGGATCGTTTCTTCACACAAATAAACTATCCAATAATTATTTACGTTCCTTTGCTTTTAGCATTTATTAATTTAAGTTTTATTCTTCACCATTCAATAATGATCGCATTGTTATTTTCATTATTTATGGGCATTTTCGAAGACATGCGTTATATTTCACTAAATTCAATGATTCAGCGCAACACACCAAAAGAAATTCTAACTTCTACATACATATTAAACAATTTATTTAACAGCATTTTCTTCGCTATTGGCACTTTTATTATTTCTATTATAGTTGACTATTACGGTATAATTTGGGCCTATATTATTTGTTTTAGTATGTATATAGCAACTTTTATTTTAGGGTTCTTTTTCCGAAAAACTTTAAAAATTGAAATGCATAATTAGAAATCTTATAATTGATAATAATTCTCAATTTAAATACTGGAGGTTTCTACATATGTGTACAGGTTTTACGTTTCAAGCTAAAAACGGTGACGTTATTTTAGGACGTACGATGGACTATGACTATCCATTAACTGGACATCCTGCTGTGCAACCACGTCACTACTATTGGGAATCTCGTGTAGATTATAAAGGTACAACGACGTATGGTTTTACTGGTGCCGGTTCTGATATGGAAGGCTTTATTTTCGGAGACGGTGTAAATGAGCATGGCCTCGCAATATCTAATCAATATGACCGTGGTTATGCCTCATACGCTAATAAAATACACGATGGATACATCAATATTTCACAAACTGAAGTATTAACATGGGTACTTGGTTACAACAAAACGATTGAGGAACTTATTGAACAAGCAGACCAAGTTAATGTCGTTGCACATACATTGAATGATATTAATGAAGCGCCGCCATTACATTATCATGTATCGGACGCGACAGGCCGAACTGCAGAGATTACGTTTGTAGAAGGTCGCATTGTCGTTCATGATAATCCAGTCGGTGTACTAACAAATAGCCCTGATTTAAATTGGCATTACGAGAACTTGAAGAATTATGCGAATGTGACACCTTACAAACCACAATATAAACGCTATAAAAATTTATATATCGGCAATGAAAGTGGTACCTCTGGACTACCAGGTGGTTATACGTCAGCAGAACGTTATGTAAGAGCAGCTTATCTTGTAAGTAATTTGTTGCCTGACAATGGTGATAATGCAGTATTAGATGCGTTTAGAATTCTTGATAGTGTAAGCATTCCTAAAGGTGCAGTTCGCCCTTCTGAAGATGAATTCCACTATACGCTGTACCAAACTGTATTCAACTTAACATCGCGTACATTGTATGTGAAATACTATAATTCTAATCGTATTGCTGAATTACAATTAACTGAGGAGTTATTAAATAGCGACGATTTAGTTATATTTGATCCGATTCCGCAAGGATTGTCTACCGATAAAGTAAATTAATTATATATAAACAAACAAGCGTGACTGATTAAAAAGCCACGCTTGTACTTTATATTATACTCTCCAATATCAATACTCGATTTATCTATACACTAATCCACCGTCTGTTAGGATAGCTTGTCCTGTGATATAGTCAGAATCCGGCGATGCTAAGAATGCTACTAAAGCAGCTACATCTTTTGGTTCTTGGTAGCGTCCTAATTTGATTGCTGATGAGAATTGCTCAAATGCATCGCCTGGTTTCAAATTGTCATCTAATTCAACCATGGCTGCATCGATACGATCCCACATTTCAGTTTTAGCTACGCCCGGACAGTATGCATTCACTGTAATACCTTTTTCAGCTAATTCTTTAGCTGCTGTTTGTGTGAATGAACGTACTGAATATTTTGTAGCACAATATGTACCTAACACTTCATAAGATTCGTGTCCGGCGATACTACATGCGTTAATAATTTTACCTTTACTATTTTGCTTAATAAATTGTTTCGCTGCTGCTTGAATGCCGAAAAGCGTTCCATAAACGTTAATATGGAATAATTTATCTAATTCGTCTTCAGTAATTTCTAAAATTGAAGATACAGCATCTACGCCAGCATTGTTTACAAAGACATCAATTTGACCAAATTCTGCAACTGCAAATTGAACTAATTCCTCTTGTTCTTTCTTTTTAGAAACGTCACTATGGAAATCTACAACATTAAAACCTTTGTCTTTAAATTCTTCTTCAGTTTTTAATAATGTATCTTGGTTAATATCTTGAAGCACAATATTAAACCCATCATTTGCTAAACGTTCTGCAATTCCTTTACCTAATCCCGCGGCTGACCCTGTAATAACTGCTGTTTTTGCCATAATACATTCCTCCTTTAATTTATAAGTAAATTTTATCATATAAGTATAATAATACATTAATAAATACTTATATTCATAAAATTTTCATAAAATATTTCATGATTTTATACAATTTTTCATTAATATGAGCACATGTTAAAATATTATTCTTTTTTTTTATATCCTCTTCTATATAGAAAATAGTTGTGCTAATATTAAGAAAATTATAACTTTTTATTTTTTAATATAGTTAATACATCAAAGGAGTGTTTTTATGGAATGGATTAAATTGATTGGTATTTTAATCATAATCATCGGCTTCATTCTTAAGTTTGACACTATCGCAATTATTTTAATTGCAGCAGTAGTCACTGGTTTAGTTGCCGGTATGGATATCGTTGAAGTACTTTCAACACTTGGAAAAGCCTTTGTAGATCAACGTCTTGTAACTTTATTTATGCTTACACTTCCTATGGTCGGTTTAATTGAACGTTTTGGTTTGAAGCAACAAGCTTCTAAACTAATTAGTAACGTTAAGAAAATAACAACCGGTCGCCTTCTTACTTTATATTTAATTATTCGTGAAATCGCTGGCGTAGCATCAATACGTATCGGTGGTCATCCTCAATTTGTTCGACCTTTAATTAACCCTATGGTTCAAGGTGCACTTCGAACACGTTACAATCTTACTGATAAAGACATCGATGAGAAAGATATTGAAAAACTAAAAGCCGAAGCATCTGCCATGGAAAATTATGGTAATTTCTTTGGACAAAACTTATTTGTTGGTGCTGCTGGTGTGTTATTGATGGTTGGGACTTTCCAATCTTTAGACATCAAAGTGAATGCAATGAGTTTAGTGCTCGCTTCAATTCCTGTTGCTATCATCACACTTATTTTAGTTTGGATTAAAAATATTTTACTCGATCGTTACTTCAATAAAAAATATGGAAATAATGAGGTGAAAAATCATGAGTGAAGCAACTTTAAACCATATTTTAGAAATATTTTACATACTGATTGGACTTCAATTTTTATATACAGCTTATCGCGCTTTACGTTCACAAGATAAATCTAAAAGTTTAGGTACAGCAGCATTTTGGACCATTTTAGCTATTTTATTTATAGGTGGTCCTTACATACCAGATGCAATTAATGGTCTTCTAGTTTTAGCAATGGGTGCGTTAACACTTTTCAGACAAGTGAAAATCAAAAATATTATCGATGTTAATGATAAAGAAGTTGAAAAAGGTTCTGCTAAATATGGAAATAAACTTTTCATTCCTGCAATTGTCTTAGCTGTGGTAGCAGTAGTTGTTTCAAACTGGACTCCACTTGGCGGTGCCATCGGTTTAGGTATTTCATCAATTGTGGGATTAATCGCAGCACTACTCATTATTAAACCAAAATTATCTTACACATTGTATGACAGTGACCGATTAACACAACAAGTTGGAACGACAGGTATTTTACCACAATTCTTAGCTGCACTTGGCGTACTCTTTACTGCAAGTGGTGTGGGTCAAGTCATTTCAAAAGGTATCTCTTCATTTTTACCTGAAGGCAACCATTTAATAGGCGCAATTGCTTATATATTAGGGATGGTTCTTTTTACAATGCTTATGGGAAATGCTTTCGCAGCATTTACTGTTATAACAGCAAGTATCGGTATTCCATTCGTTATTGCACAAGGTGGCGATCCAATCGTTGCAGGTGCGCTTGCCATGACTGGTGGTTTCTGTGGTACATTACTTACACCTATGGCAGCAAATTTCAACACATTACCAGTTGCACTACTTGAGATGAAACAAGAATTTGGCGTTATTAAAGCACAAGCACCTATAGCATTAGCACTTATAGTAATTCACATTGCTCTAATGTATTTCTGGGCATTTTAAAAAATTCTAAGGAGGAAATGAATAATGAAAATTTTAGTTACAGCGTTTGATCCATTTGGCGGTGAAAAGATTAATCCTGCATTAGAGGCAGTAAAGCAATTGGAGAATACGATTGGCGAACATATCATTTCAAAGTTAGAAATTCCAACCGTCTTTCATGAATCTAAAGACGTCATTGATAAAGAACTGTCTAAAGGCGATTACGATGTGGTCTTGTCTATTGGTCAAGCTGGAGGTCGTTATGACCTTACTCCTGAGCGTGTAGGCATCAATATCGACGATGCGCGTATACCTGATAACAAAGGTAATCAGCCTATTGATGTGGCTATTCAAGAAGATGGCGCACCTGCTTACTTCTCAAACTTACCTGTTAAAACGATGACTGAAGCGATTAAAGCAGCAGGCGTCCCTGCAAGCTTATCGAATACAGCGGGCACATTTGTTTGTAACCATGTCTTATACCAATTAGGTTATCTCGCTGACAAGTCTTATCCAGGGTTATTATTCGGTTTTATTCATGTACCTTTTATCCCTGAACAAGTGACAGATAAGCCTGAGAAACCGTCGATGTCTATTGAAACAATTGCGAAAGGTTTAACAGCCGCTATTAAAACCATTTCTAAAGAAGACGACGCCAAAGTTGCACTAGGAGAAACACATTAAAAAGAGGGTTCCCACCCTCTTTTTTTATTTTCAAAATTGGAAAACCTCTACATATCTATTCACAAATTTATCATTTCAAAGAATTTGTATAGGGTGTATCATATAATAATGTCTATTGATGGAAAAATATTTTCCAATAACTAAACTCTATTATAAAAAATAATGATGAATACAATGGAAAGAAGGTAAAACATTGAAAAAGCGCATATTCTATTCACTTTCTATGTGCGCGATGCTTATGTTAAGTGGTTGTGCTCAGCATCATAATGACAACAAAGAGGTTAAAGTCTCACTACCTCGTGAATTTAATACAAATCAACTAGATGCACAAGGCTTTGATGCGCCTATGCCTGTGTACAATGCTATCTATCAACCGCTTGTAACTTATGGTAAAAATGGCAAGATTGAACCAGGTCTTGCTACATCTTGGGAAGCTTCAGAAGACGGTAAACACTACCTATTTCATTTAAAGAAGAATGTAAAATTCAATGATGGGTCTGATTTTGATGCATCGGCTGTTAAATTCTCAATTGAACGTGCGAAGGCAACGGATACAACTGACCCTATGGAAACGTTAGATAAATTAAAATCAATAACAATAAAAGATAAACACACTGTTGAGATTGAGTTAAAATCACCGTCAAACCAAGTATTAAATGAATTGTCTCAAGTTAGACCGCTTCGCATTATGAGTCCACACGCTGTTAAAGGTGGCAATACAACTGGTAAATTTGAAAAAGCAATTGGCACAGGTCCATTCAAAGTAGCAGATTCAACAAATGAAACTGTGAGTTTTAAACCTAATATATATTATCGCAATGGCCATCCACTTAATTACAATCTAACTTTCCAATCTATAGAAGATAGTGATTCAAGACACTTAGCGATCGAGAGTCACTCTATTGATATTACAGGTGGTTCATTAGGTCAGATGACACCACAACAAGTGAAAGAATCTCATAGAAATAACGCACTTTCTGTACATACGTCGCCAAGTACAGAAACACAATTTATGGGATTTAATCCCCAGCATAAAATCTTACAAGACAAGACAATGCGTGAGGCGATTAGTAAAGCCATAAACACAGATGACCTATCGTCAAATAAGAAACTGAAGGGTCTATTTCAACAGAATGTTCAATACGTTAATGCTCACAATCAACCTGACCATGTTTATTCGCCTTCGACTTCTAAATCGTTAATCCGCTCTTTAGGTTATAAGATGAATAATGATGGTTATTTCGAAAAGGATGGTCACATACTTTCACTTAAACTCGCACTCCAAACGGATGAATTTCCAGAATGGAAGACGAAAGCTGAAATCATGCAGCAAGACCTTAAAAAAGTAGGAATTAAACTCGATATTAATATTTTAGATTCACAAACTTACTATGAAACTTTAACGGTGCGTAAAGATTTTGATCTCATTTATTATCGTACATATACAAATGCGCTAATGCCATACAATTTCTTGAATGCACGTTTTAAACAAGATGGCTCACGCCCTGGTGTATTCGCAAACGATACAACCTTAACATCTATGCTTAAGCAATTTCCGACGATTATCAACATGCATGACCGACAACGCGCATTTAATAAACTATCGTCTTATATTGATCAGCAATATCTCATAGTTCCTATTTCATATCCTAATGAGACCTTTGTGACAAGTCCTAAAATCAGACAATTCGAGTTCTCAGGACAAACAGATGCACCAATAAATTACGATAAGTTGAAGGTGTCTAATAATGACTAACATTGTAAATCATTTCATCAGACTACTCATCTATTTAATCATCATTTCCTTTGAATTATTTCTTCTCTTAGAGAATACAACCGGTAACCCTGCCGTTCAATACTTACAAGAACATGGTGTTGCACAAATCACGCCTGAACGTATTAAAATGGCTCAAGATAAACTTGGTTTAAGTCAGGCAATGCCAGTTCGATATGTCCAATGGTTAGGCAATGTCTTTACAGGTGACCTTGGTACGAGTTTTAGTAATGGTGAACCCGTAACTGAACGTATTTCCCAGGCAATTGTCCCAACCATTAAATTAATATTCGGTTCAGCTATCATACTGTTTCCTATAAGTTACGTAATTGGTTACTTATGTGGCAATAATTCACGAAAAAAGTGGTCAGTCGTAATAACTCGTATTGCCCAAGTAGTTACATCATTACCAGAATATTGGCTAGCGATTATTTTCATTTATTACTTTGGTGTGAAATGGCATCTATTCCCTTTCGTAGGAAGTAATAGTTGGCAATATTTTGTTCTTCCGATTGTCATACTCGTCCTTGTAGAAGGAAGTCATATGTTGTTGTTAAGCAGTCATCTTTTTGAAAGTACATTACAAAGCCAACCTTTCCAATTAGCTCAATTACGACAATTTAAATTAAAAGATCGTATCTATGTACAAGTAAAAGAAATTTTGGCACCACTCATGACAATCACCATTAATAATTTTATTCATTTATTTAGCCGAGTGATTATTTTAGAAGTTATTTTTAGTATTTCTGGATTAGGTAAGTTATTAATCAATAGTATTAATTTACGTGACTACCCTGTTATTTTAGGCATTTTAATGATGATTATTACCTTCATAATGGTGCTCAATTTCTTCGGCGATGTTTTACTTGAGAAAAGTGATCCACGTCTAAGAATGTCAAAAAAGTCAGGAGGCCGAATAGCTTATGAAGATTAAACATTGGATATGCCCTATTATTGCAATCATATTCGTTATACTTGCTTTTCTGCTTTATGACAAAGCAAACATGATTCATCAATCGGAAGCACTTTTACCTCCAAGCCTTCATCATCTATTAGGCACTGACCATTTAGGACGTGACTTCTTCACTCGCCTATTTGTTGGTAGCATGGTTACACTTGGTTTAACGACGCTCATTATAGTTGGGACCGTAATATTGGGACTAATATTAGGGCTAGCAGCTGCACTAATTGGTCGTTGGTTAGATGCACTATTGATGGCATTTGCTGATATGTTAATTGCTTTACCATCTATTATTATCGCACTTGTCGTATTAGGCTTTATTAATAACTCAATTGTAGGTTTATGTTTGGCCTTGATGATTGGGTGGTTAGGACGCTATTTACGTTATTTCAGAAATTTGGCTCGTGATGTACAAACGCAACCTTTCGTTAAATTTGCATCATTAAGTGGTTTAACAAGGACACAAACGACAGTACATCATATTATTCCACATCTTATGTGTAACGTGACTGCACTCATTACTGCCGATTTTGGAAAATTAATGCTTAGTATTTCAGGATTAGCTTTTATTGGATTAGGAGTAAAACCACCATTGCCAGAATTAGGTGCCATACTCTACGACGGTAAGAGCTACTTTTACTCAGCACCTTGGTTATTCTTCTTTCCAGGAATATTGTTAGGAGGGTTCGCGCTCATATGTCAAATACTCAATCGTCGATTCACTCAATAAATGCGTTACTACATTTGAAGAATGTCTCCGTCTATGACGGAAATCATGCATTGTTGAATCAAGTAGATTTAACTGTTACAGAGGGTAGCTTTCATTGTTTAGTTGGAGAGAGTGGCAGTGGTAAATCTTTATTAGCACGTACAGTTTTGAATATGCGTCATCCTCATCTAAAGTATCAAGGTCAAATTGCAATTGATTTAAATAATACCGATGCCATGTTCCAAGATACTAATAGTAATTTCTTCCAAAATGTACGTATTCGAAAACATTTTGATGCACTGTTTGATGCATTAAATACGCAATTGTCGCGACAACAGCAACACGAATTCGTTCTACGTCAATTTAGACATTTAGGATTAGAGAATCCTGAAGATTTATTTAATGACTACCCTTTTCAGTTGAGTGGTGGTATGGCTCAACGAATTGCTTTAGTAATGTCAATTGTTAGAGAAGCTAAATTATTGATCGTGGACGAACCGACAAGTGCACTTGATTTTGACAATCGAAATCAACTAATGAAATTATTAAATCATGTTGTTCAAGAACATAATATGTCATTACTATTTATCACGCATGACCTAAGCTTAGCTATGGATTACGCAACACATATTAGTGTGATGCGTAATGGCCAAATGATTGAAAGTGGCGAAGCAAACGATATTTTAGTGCGTCCCGAGCACGCTTACTCACAGCAATTAATTGAATTAGCGCATAGGAGATACCGTTATGTTGCAGATTAAATCTTTAAATAAATCATTTTCTGAAAAGCAGATATTTAAAAACTTTAATTTAGAACTTAAAGATACTGATAATTTAATCATTAGTGGTACTAGTGGAAGTGGTAAGTCTACGCTCGCACAAATCATTGCAGGTTTAGATGATAATTATGAAGGTATGGTAAGTTATAAAGATATGACGCTTGGACATGTGTCACAGCAAGATTGGCTGAAACATATTCAATACGTGCCTCAATATAATGCCAATACATTAGATCCTAAAAAAACAGTTTCTTGGATCTTAAAACAACCTTTAAAACACTTTAATATTCCTAAAAGTCAACATGATGATAAGATGTTAAGCGTCATAGAACAATGTAAACTCGACAAATCTTTGTTACCTAAAAAAGTGAGCACCTTAAGTGGCGGACAATTCCAACGTTTATGGATTGCGAAGGCATTATTAGTTGAACCTGAAGTATTAATTCTAGACGAGGCTACAACGAATCTTGATGTGATAAATGAAGAAATCATACTCCAAATGTTACGAAATATGGATAAGTTACAGCTTATTATTATTACGCATGATCCTTATTTATTAGACAGCCTTCCCGGTAAACATTTAAAAATTGAGCATATTTAAGTTAAAAAACAATGCCTATCAAAACTTAGGCATTGCTTTTTATTGCGTATATACTATGTAATTAAAGTATTTCTACCAAAAATAATTTTGAAATGTAGCTAATATATTACCAAGCATGTGTATGATGATAGGTATTTCGAGCCGTTTTGTTGTTAAATATGCAATAACGAAAATGAAACCTGAAAAGCCGTAAATAAACCATTCACCTATGTTGCTTGGGCCATGAGCGCCAGCGAATAAAATAACAGATACTATGCCACCAACTATAGGCGCACCTCTAAAGATACCTTTAATTAACAATCCTCTAAATATAATTTCTTCTAAGATAGGACCTAAAATACCTATCGCAATGAGTTGTAAATACAGTGGTACATTGCGGTAACTTTCCTCTAACTCCTTTTCATTCCCTGTTGTAGGCATGAATTCAAAATAAATATAATCTGCACCATTGGCAAGAATGAATCCAATGATAATGATTAGCCATTGCTTTTTAGTTATTCGACTAAATTGAAATAGCTTCAACTTACTTAATTTTAAAATTAGAAATGCGATAATGACCCCTACAATAGCAATCCAAAAGTACTTTGGCTTCTCTACTAAAAATATAACCATTGATTCGGCAACAAATAAAATACAAATTAATAATAGAGACTGTAATAGCAACTTCCAATAAGGTTTTTGAGAAATTTGGAAATCTCCTGTTATATGGTCATGTGACATTTCATCTTTAGACATAGTTAGCCTCCTAAACATATAATTCGAAATGTTAATTTTTAGTTAAGATAACGCATTTTTATGAAGTGACCTACAATAAATGTCAAATATATGTTACATTCATATAGAGGTATTCATTTTCAAGATTTTATATTTCTAGACAAAGGTGGGTTTATTATGATGAATCATCAGAATATGGATACAATTTCAAATACTACATCTTCTTCAAACGAAGATAATTCAACTAAAGACCACATACATACCGAAGAACGTCGTCCAAATGGTAATAAGTTTGTACGTGCCCTTATTTTCATTGGCTGGATGCTACTAATTCAAATTCCTATTGTGAGTAGTATGTTTATCTATAGTTTTTCTATTTATATGGATACATTAACTTGCACATTAGTGACCATCATTTATTTCATACTAGCTGCTGTAGTAATATGGCTAGTTAGAGGCTATTACAAACGTCATACCTATGAAAAGCCTAAAAAATTTACAGGTAAGGATATTGCAGTTAATGTTGGTTGGGCCGTACTTCTTAGATTAATCGTTATTGGTATGTCATATTTAATGCTATTTGCGACAGGTTCAATGCAAACACAAAATGACAAAATGTTATTAGGTGATATGAACGCTGCCAAACCAACGCCTGATCAATTGGGCCAAGTCTTCCCGCTAATTGTCTTCGTACTGACAATTACATTTGTAGCACCTTATTTAGAAGAACTTGTTTATCGTGGCATTTTTAAAGAAACATTATTTAAACGTACACGATTCTGGTTACCGTTCATCCTATCATCACTTATCTTTGCTTCTCAGCATGGTATTTCAAATTGGGTAGCAATTCTAATGTATACCATGATGGGAATGATATTCTATCTTGCTTACCATCGTCGTAAAAATGTTCGTGACAGCATGATGGTTCATATGATTCATAATGGTGTGAGTGGCATCATGGTTCTAGTAAGTTACTTTATGGTATTTTTTAGTTAAACATTGAACTCTTAAACTAGTTCTAACATAACAAATATTGTCGCAATTCTATCTTAAATATTTCTTAATTTAGAATTTAGCACTTATTGACACTATAAAAGCAGGACTTCATTCCGTTGAAGTCCTGCTTATTCTTATTTATCAAATGCAATGGTCTTTATATTTTTCTCTTTCAAGAATTTCTCAATTTTAGCTTGTTCTCGACCATTCGCAATCGCCTTGTCTTTATTGACATCAAGAATATCTTTTAATGATGCATCTTCATCTAAATTTAACGCACGTTGATTTGTTTGATATGTTGCTATCATATAATTACTTATCTTTTTAGTGTATTGTTCATATTCTTTGTTAGGCATCTGATTATTTTTTATGTAATTGGCAAAGTTTTTTAAATTTTGTTCTTGTAAGTCTACAATATGATTAAATTTTTTCTCTTTCTTTTTAGACAACTTTTCACCAGATTCTAACTTTTCTTCATAAGGCTCTCTTGCATCTGTTAATTTTCTATCAGTATCTAAATAGGTTTTAATATCTTTTTTTATCGTACTCTCAGAGATTTTCTGACCTTTAGTTGTTTTATCAAAAATATGTTTAGGTATCTTATCATTATGTTTAGAACTATTTTGTGACTGCTTATTATCATTTGATGTATCTTTAGAATCATTTTCTTCAGACGATGACGAACATCCTACTAATGAAAGGGTTAATACTAATGTTGAAATGAATAATATAAACTTTTTCATATCAAATCTCCTTTTCTATTTATCAGTATTAAATATATTCATAGTCAGAGTATATCGTACAAAATTATATAAATAAACAAAATTGAAAACTTAAATGATATAACATTTTTATTCTGAAAATTCTAATAAATGGTATGATAAAGATACTATATTGTGGGGGTGACTTGCGATAAAGCGAAATTACTATTTACTGTTATTGTTTACCTTAATTAGCATTATTGGAAGTGAATTATTCATCTTTGCCTTATCATTTAAATTACTATATGACTATAAAAGTCCACTCTATTTTACGAGTTATCTAATTACTTTAGTGATCATCGAGGTGTTATGTTCACCTTTAATAGGTAAATTAATTGATTATTACTCTAAAAAGAAACTTGTCATTATCGGCCAAATCATAAATTTAGTCATTATCCCAATTTTTATTATATTTAATCAATTATTAGACAACATTATTACTATTTTTATTTTACTTATTATCCTTACTATAACAGACATTATTGTTAGTTTGACATTTACAAGTGGTCTAGTTGAAATCGTTGGCAACACTCAATTAGAGAAGGCTGTTTCAAATCGTGAAGCAATTATTAGAATGGTATCCATTGTAGCACCTATTCTCGGTGGAATGATTTATGCGTTTATTCATTTATCTGATTTCTTAATCATCATGCTTATAACAGAATGCTTATCTTTATTACTCTTTTTATTTATTAAATTTAATCATGTGAATCCTTCTGAAAATAACAATGTAATTACTAATGAATCAAAAGCTACTAATATAGGTATTCTTAAATTTATCAAACCACATAATGATCTCATCGTCTTAATGAGTATTGGTGTTATCACTAACTTCTTTTTATCTTTTAGTAATGTTGGTATTTCGACTAGTTTTGTTCAATACTTTCATATGAACTCTAAATCACTCGGATTAATAGAAGCTATTACAACTATTTCAATGTTTTTTATGGCTATCATTTATCCGTATATTAAAATATTGAAAAGTACATTCGATAGAAATATTATTGGAACAATGATTCTTGGTATAAGTATGGGAATGCTAGCTATTCCTTTTTTCTTACATTTTAATGCGAATATAATCCTCGTTGTTTATAGTGTTTCACGCTTTTTGACTGGGATAGGCATACAATTCATGAATATTTCAGCTATGATTTATTTGCAAAAAGTCATTCCAGAAAAGTATAAAGGTCGATACTTCGGTTTTATGACTAGCATCGTTCAGAGTATTGCACCAATTGGATATTTACTTGCCGGTGTATTGTTTAATATCTCTAATATTTTTTATCCAATTTTATTTAGTAGTATTCTGTGTGCTTCTATCCTAATTAGTATGCTCTTGAAGTTGAATAAAAAATATGAACGTTCAATATAAATAACTAAGGTCCAAACTCCTTATGGAAGTCTGGACCTTTGATTATGCTTGCTTTCGCTTAATTGTTAGTAAAATAAGAATAACGCCTATGTATCCTGCGATAGATATAATGGATGCTTCATAGCCAAATTGATTGCCTGTGATGGCTATGTTGTTCGTATGTACGACATATTGCCAAATACTATACTGACTTTCCTTTTCAGTGATAAGTAAAAGTTGGGATAAATTCCAACAAAAATGTAGTGTAATACTTGCCCAAATAGTATTGAATTTATAGGTTGCCAAACCGAACATGATGCCTACTAGTGAACCGCTAATTAATAATAAGAAGAAACTACTTACATTTAGCCCACCATTTAATAAATGGATTGCCCCAAAAAATATTGCCGTGGAAATAATGGCAATATTAATGTTCGTCTTCTTCTCAATGTATCCCATCAACAAACCTCTGCATACCATTTCTTCAACGACTGCACCACCTATGGCTGTTACGAAGATAGCCCAGAAAAATGAATGCAACATATCATTTAAATTACCAAAGTTGTGCACAGTAAAATCGCCTGGAATAAAAATGAAATAAATGGCATAAACTACTATTGGTAAGCTTAAGCCTAATATCACATAGAGTTTATTAAACCTAGGTGTTGTTATACGATATGCGCTCAAGCGATCTTTTAATACACGTTTAATGAATAATCGAACGACTAAAAAAGCAAAAATGATATATAAAATCCCTTGTAAAATAGCGCCCATACCTAGAAATGGAATTAAATCACTAAAGATGGATGCAATGCCTTGTGTAACGACCATGATAAGTAGTGCTAATAAGAACATACCTGCAATTTTCAATATTTTCATGATAATACCTCTATCTTTTTATAATCATTACTATATTAGCACAATGTTAAAGATATAAAATACGAGTCGAACAATCAATGATGTCCAACTCGTATACTAAATATTATTTTTTCTCTATTACTTTAGAAATATATGTTGATGGTTTATCTTTATCAAATATTGTTAGTCCAGTAATATCTTTTGCATTTTTAGATGGTACGACAAGACTTACTAGATATCCGAAGACGAAAGCAACGACGAATGAAATGATTGATACGTAGAATGGTGAGTTACCTCCACCCACGCCATTTAGTAGGTATGCAATGATTACACCTGCAATTAATCCTACTAAGACACCAAATGTATTCGCACGTTTCGTGAAGATACCTACTGCAAAGATACCAGCTAGTGGTACACCAAATAATCCAGTGATTAATAAGAATAAATCCCATAAATTGTTTGAATCAGCAGCAATTAAGTAAATTGAAATACCATAGCTTAATAAGCCTGCCACAACAATGACTAATCGTGCAAAGTTAACTTCTGATTTATCTGCCCCTTTTCCAAAGAAACGATGTTTAATATCTTCAGAAATACAAGCAGAGATAGAGTTCAAGCTTGATGAAATCGTCGACTGTGCAGCCGCAAATATAGCTGCAATCAGTAATCCACCCACGAATGGTGGCATTTCAGTTAGAATGAAGTAAGGCACGATAGATGATGTATTGAATCCTTTAGGCAAGACCTGTTCATGTTGATAGAAAGAATACATCATAGTTCCCATTCCATAGAAAATAGGTGCAGAGATTAACGCTAAAACACCATTTGTCCATAACGATTTCTTCGTTTCATCCATAGAGTCAGATGCTTGATAACGTTGAACAACATCTTGACTCGCAGTATATTGGTGCAAGTTGTTAAAGATATTTCCAAGAAAGATAATCGGAATCGCTGCCGCTGCACTATTTAATTTCCAGTTATCTACACTAATAATCTTCTTATTGGCAATTGCATCACTGACAATTGTACCGAAACCACCTTTGATTTCAAAAGCACCGATGATAATTATCATTAATGCGCCACCAAGTAAAATAACACCCTGGATAAAATCGCTCCATACAACGCCTTCGAATCCGCCTAAGAAAGTATAAAGAATACATAAAATACCCACTAAACTAGCTACGATGAATGGATTCATATCTGATACCGCTGTGATCGCTAATGTTGGTAAATAAATAACAATCGCTATGCGTCCTAAATGGAAAATGACAAATAATAATGAACCGATGACACGTATACTTGGTCCAAAACGCGCTTCTAAATATTCGTACGCTGATGTTACGCGTAACTTTTTAAAGAATGGTACATAAAATGCGATTAAAATTGGAATAATTGCGACAATCGCAATATTACCAGCGATGTATGCCCAATCTGTTAAAAATGCCTTTTCTGGTGTAGACATAAAGGTAATGGCACTTAAAGTCGTCGCATAAATCGAGAACCCAATGGCCCACGAAGGCAAACGACCACTTGCCGTGAAGAAACTATCCGTATCTTTACCAGCCCTTTTAGTAAAGTACGCTCCAATTAATAACATAATGACAAGATAACCAATAACAGCTACCCAGTTCCATGCCCCAAAACCGACTTGATGCATAATCAACACCCCTTGTGTTACATATTCTGTTGTTAAATATTCTCAGTTTGCTTATAAATCGTATTTCTTAATTAATGAGTCCAATGCGTCTCTATGGCTTTCATCAAATGGTCGGAATGGACGTTTAGGCAATCCGCCATCGATACCACGCGTTTTTAATATTTCTTTTAATGTTGGGTAAATGCCCATACTTAATACCGTTTCGATGATGTCATTTGTATCATGTTGTATTTGATATGCTTCAGCAATTTTGCCCTCTCGTGCTAAATCAAATATTTGTCGTGCACGGCGACCATTCACATTGTATGTTGAACCAATTGCCCCATCGACACCTGATATTGTCGCTTGCACTAACATCTCATCAAATCCAGATAATATGAGTTTATTAGGAAATGCTTTACGGATACGTTCTAATAAGAAGAAGTTCGGTGCAGTGTATTTCACGCCTACAACTTTTTCATGATTAAATAACTCGCCAAATTGTTCGATGCTAATATTGACACCTGTTAAGTCAGGAATCGCATAAATAATCATATTGTTTTGTGTTGCTTCGATAATGTCGAAATAATATTGCTTAATTTCTTCAAAAGAGAATGGATAATAGAATGGTGTCACTGCTGATAGTGCATCATAACCTAGTTCTGTTGCGTATTTCCCAAGTTCAATCGCTTCATTTAAATCTAATGATCCAATTTGCGCAATTAAGTTCACATCGTCTCCAACAGTTTCTTTCACTACTCTAAAAATTTGTTTCTTTTGTTCTTTACTAATTAGGAAGTTCTCCCCAGAACTACCATTCACATATAGACCATCAAGTTTTTCAGTCTCAATCGCATTTTTAGCAATTTGCTTTAATCCCTCTTCTTTTACTTGTCCATGTTCATCAAAAGGTACAAGTAATGCGGCGTATAATCCTTTTAATTTATCTTCCATGTCACGTTCCTCCAAATCATTTTTATTCAATTTCATTTTTATAATTTTTGATATAAATTCAATTACAATAAATTTCTATTTACATCTCGAATTGTAAACGCTATCATTTGCTTAAACAACTACTTTTGAAAAGATTTAACAAAATATTGCGAATTTGATGAAAATATTTTTCAAAAAGAATGATGACGATTACTTTAATTTGAAGTGTCGTTATAATAAAGACGACTAAGGAGGTACCTCAATGTATAAAATAGCTGTAGATATAGGTGGAACAAATATTAAAGTGGCAGTCATTAATGATGACTTAGAAATGATTGATTATAAAAAGATTAAAACGCCAGATAATATTAATGTGCGTATTGTAGATGAAACATATCAATTAGTAGCAGCATTTATGAAACAATATCAACTTAAAAATCCATTTATTGGTATTTCAAGTGCTGGTGTCGTAGATTCAGATTTAGGTCAAATTATTTATACGGGGCCAACCATTCCTAATTATGACGGTACACAATTCTTCAAAGTCTTCAAAGATTTATCGTCTGATATTGCTGTTTATAATGATGTGGATGCGGCATTGTTAGGGGAACTTAAACTCCATCATTATGAAGAAGATAATATATTTTGTTTAACTTTGGGGACAGGTATTGGGGGCGCATTTTACAGTGAAGCTTCTGGCATTTATCAAGGTTCTCGTCACCGTGCCAATGAAATTGGTTACTTACTTTATCGTGAAGAAGATGGTAAAACATTTGAGCAACGTGCCTCTACATCAGCTCTTAAAGATTTAATGACTAAACATCAATTTGAACATGGTACGGATGTACCTAGATTATTTGATCTAGCAGAAGATGGTAATGAAGAAGCACTTAATATTCTCAATGAATGGAGTAATTATGTTGCAGAAGGTATTGCTCAAATTCAAATTATTTATGATCCAAGCTTGATTCTTATTGGAGGCGGTATTTCATCTCAAGGAGAAACACTTCTCAAATATATAGAACCTAAAATTCATCATTATTTACCTTCTGACTATGGTATTGCTAAGATACAAACAACTCAAACAGAGAATCATGCTGCTTTATTCGGCGCAATCACTAAATAATAGCTGAATCTAAATAGAAGTGGGACACTGAATTCATAACGAATTCTGCCCCACTCCTCACTCATTCTTTCTCATTTCCTAAAATGACGTCTCGTGTTTGTTGATACACTTGGTGCATATGTGTATCATTCAGTAATAAATAACTCACGATATCTAATAAAAATAGTGTTGCAATTTGTGAGTTGATGAATTTTGAATCATTGTTACTTGATTGAGCCGTCGTGATTAATACTAAATCTGCATTCTTAGTAAGCCCACTACCTTCGAAATTTGTTATGACTACGACATACGCCCCTTGATTGCGAGCAATCTTCGCAGCTTCAATTAATTCTAACGTTTCTCCACTATTTGAAATAGCGACAAACATATCTCGTGATGAAAGTAGCGATGCCGATATCTTCATTTGGTGCGCATCTGTTGATACAGAACCTTTGATACCCATACGCATTGTGCGATAGTAAAATTCACTTGCCGTTAATCCCGAACTTCCCAATCCTGCGAAATTGACTTGTCTACACGTTTTTAAATTGTGTGCTAGACGCTTAATCTTTTCCTCGGAAATAAATTCACCCGTTTGTTGAATAATGTTTTGATGATAACGATGAATGAGCTGAACAAGCGGTGCATTTTCTACTACCTTTTCTGATTTTTCGTGTTGCAAATTAAACTTCATATCTTGAAAGTTGGCATAATTTAATTTGCCACTAAACCTTGTAATGGTAGCTGGTGATGTCCCGATAGCATAAGCTAAGGAATTAATTGTAGAGAAATTTTCATCAAGTTCATGTGTTTGTATATATTCAATAATTTTTTTATCCATTTTCGTTAATAAATGACGACTTCGTTGAATACGATTTTCAAATTTCATAACAGCACCTCGTAATTAAGTTAGTTAAACTGTATTATATTTGAAAATATTTTTCAATTCTCAATTATAAATTGATAAATATTTTCTTAATGTTATGATATGAATGAATAAACGAATCAATTACAAATACTATTTCTATTTACAATTTTGAAAAAGACGGAGCGTGTTTAAAAATGTTACCAAATGGATTAATCGTGTCATGTCAGGCGTTACCTGACGAACCATTACACTCATCATTTATTATGTCAAAGATGGCTCTAGCAGCTTATCAAGGTGGAGCGGTTGGTATACGTGCGAATACTAAAGAAGATATTTTAGCGATTCGAGAAGAAGTATCACTACCGGTTATCGGAATTGTAAAACGAGATTATGAAGGTTCTAATGTATTTATTACAGCAACTTCTAAAGAGGTGGATGAACTAATAGAAAGTGGATGTGAAGTGATTGCATTAGACGCGACAAAGCAAACACGTCCTAAGGAGTCCCTTGAAGAATTAGTTCATTACATTCGAGAGAAAGCCCCCCATGTTGAAATTATGGCGGATATTTCAACTGTTGAAGAAGCCATCAATGCAGATCATTTGAACTTTGATTACATTGGCACAACATTACGTGGGTATACGTCTTATACAAAGGGACACATTCTCTTTGAAAATGATTTTGAATTTTTAAAAGAAGTATTAGAAAAGGTCAACGCGAAAGTTATCGCAGAAGGTAATGTCATTACACCTGAGATGTATAAAAAGGTAAGCGACTTAGGCGTACATTGTACGGTTGTCGGTGGCGCAATTACACGTCCTAAACAAATCACTGAACGTTTTATAGAAGCTGTCCAACAAAAATAATTGCTTAATTTGGAGTCGTAAATCATGAAGATAACGAACTTAGTAGATAAAAAATTAGCGAGTGATTATGTTGCAATTGAACTATTGAAGTTAATTAAAGATAAGCCTGATGCTATATTAGGGCTTGCTACTGGTGGCACGATGACAGATGTTTACCCACGCTTCTCAGAATTAGCATTGGCTAATAGAGTAAATTTAGCAAAAGTTCAAACATTTAATTTAGATGAATATGTAGGGTTAGCACCTGAACATGCTCAAAGTTATCATACGTATATGCATCAATTATTATTTGATCACAATGCTAGTTGGAATGCCGATAACATTCATATTCCTCAAGGCCATGTTGATGATTTAGAGCGTGAGGCACGTCGTTATGAGGATCAATTGAAACAAATTGGTCAACCCGACATTCAATTATTGGGTATTGGTGAAAATGGACATATCGGATTCAATGAGCCTGGCACATCTTTTGAAAGTGAAACGCGTGTGGTTGATTTAACTGAATCAACAATTAATGCTAACAGTGTTCATTTTGATCATATTGATGATGTGCCTAAACAAGCTGTTTCTATGGGATTGAATTCTATTATGCGTGCGAAACGAATTATCTTATTAGCATTTGGAGAACGTAAACGTGATGCAATTCATCAACTCTTGAACGGTGAAACAACTGAGTCATTACCTGCATCTATCTTGCATCAACATCCTAATGTAGAAATCATCGTTGATGACACTATTTTCAAACATTTATAGTTCACTACCCAAATAAAATAAAAAACAGAAAGTGGATTGATAGCCAATCCGCTTTCTGTTTTTTTCATTTTATGAATGTTTAAATAGTTTTAAAATTAAATACATAATAATACTAATAACCGCAATTACTGAGAAAGTAATTAAGAATATTAATTCTGTTTGGTGAAATTCAAATGCTAAAGTAAAATTATTAAAACTTTTGAATGTGCTATAAACGATTAAATTAAGTAGGATTAATGCGATTAAAGCAATAATAGATAACCACGCTAACCAACTAAAGAAATGCTTAGCGTTAGGGAATCTGAAATCATTATTCATGAATGGACACCTCTCTTCCGTCGCTCGAGTTTCGTATCAAACATTTACTACATATATACACTAGAATGTATATCTTTAAACGCGAATAGATGTTAGAGAGAATTTATAATAACTACATCAACCAATTTTTTAATATTGATGTACAACTCCTGATTTAATTGTTTTATCAATACGAATCGTATCATCTGCGACAACGATATCAGCATCTTTACCGATTGCTAAACTACCTTTATGGTCGTCAATTTTCAATGCAATGGCTTGATTCAAACTCGTTAGTCGCCATAAATTCTCTAATGAATCATGTGTATATTCAATTAAATTATGCAAACCGTCATTCATTTTCAAGATGCTACCTGCTAAAGCGCCACTTGCTAAGCGAGCCTCTTTTCCTTTAACGATGACATTCTGTCCGCCTAAATCATATTCACCGTCTTCCATCCCTTTCGCACGCATTGCATCTGTGATGAGATACATATGTTCATTTCCCTTTTGCTTATAAGCAATATGTACAGAAGCAGGATGTGAATGAATACCATCAACTATAATTTCAGTATTTAATTGTTCATTAGTCCATGCCGCACCAAAGACACCTGGATCGCGATGTTCAAATGGTGTAGCAGCATTATACAGATGTGTTACATGTTTAGCACCGTGGTCGACCGCTTCATTCGCTTCATCAAACGTTGCCACAGTATGCCCCATTGAAAAAATAATATCTTCATGTAATTGATTGAGTGTATCATGCGCACCTTCAACTTCAGGCGCAAAGGTAATAATTTTGATTTGCTGATTCGCAATTTCTTGGAAATGTTTAATCTTAGACGCTGACGGACGTTGCACATATTTAGGATTTTGCGCGCCAACTTTATGCTCTGAAATAAATGGACCTTCTAAATGAACACCACCTACTTCAGCCGCTTCTCCTCGTTGTTGATCAGCTTGATATGCCACAATGTTTTTCAATGCTTTTTCAATATTAGCATCAGACTGTGTCATCGTCGTTGCTAAGAATGTTGTCGTTCCCTCTGATAATAACTGTTCAGCCAAATGTTTCAACCCTTCATAAGAAGCATCCATTGCATCCTCGCCATAACCACCATGAATGTGAATATCTATGAAACCTGGTAATACATTTTGACCCTTCACATCGATTTGTTCTAATTCTCCAGTATACGTTCCTTGTTGAATATCACTTATTTTGCCATCTTCTACTACAAGATATCCATTTTCAATAACTTGCTTTTCCGTATAAATTTTACCATTTGTAATGACATAGTTTGTTGACATGATATACCTTCTTTTCTATTTAATTCTTCAAATTTTCATCTCAATTATAGCATTTCATTAGGTCGTATTTAGCCAAATTTCTCTTTTGGAAAAAGTTTTCAAAACAGAACACTATTACTTAGAAATCATGATATTTCAAATAAATTGAATTTTGAAAATATTTTATATTATAGGTATACTCAAACTAAATAAAATATAAAGGATGACTTAATTGAACAATGAATGACAAGCGAAAGAAAAACAATTATTTAGTATATGTGATATCCGTAGCCATCATTGTACTTATTACTGCTATGGCCGGACTCTTTCCTAAAGCATTTGGCGCCTATGCACAGCATATTTATAATTTTATTTCTAATTCATTTGGTTGGCTGTTCTTACTTATTATATTTATTTTAGATATCTTTTTAATCTCTTTAGCAATTTCTCGTTACGGTCGCTTTAAATTAGGCAGTGATGATGAAGAACCTGAATTTTCATTTTTATCATGGTTAGGTATGCTATTTTCGGCGGGGCTTGGTGTCGGTATTGTATTCTGGGGTGTTGCTGAACCACTCACACATTATCTTCATTCACCGTTTCCAAAAGATGTTCCGAATCAATCAGCAGAGTCAGCACGTGTAGCTATGGGCTATACCTTCTTCCATTGGGGTATTTCACAATGGTCTATCTTCGCCATGGCTGGACTTATCGTGGCATATTTTCAATTTAGAAAGAAGCGGGATGGTTTAATTTCTACAGCAATGGAACCTGTCTTTGGTCAAGCTTACAAACGTCCATTTCGAAATGTGATTGATATTTTAGCAATTATAGCTACAGTTATGGGGATTGCCACCTCTATAGGTCTTGGTATCATGCAAATTAGTGGTGGATTGAATCATGTCTTCCATGTACCAAATAATAACGTTACAAAAATTGCAATTACGGTACTCATGGTTTGTATTTTCTTAGGTTCTGCGATAACTGGATTAAATCGAGGTGTTAAATGGCTAAGTAACATCAATATTATTTTAGGCGCTGTTTTACTACTATTCATGCTTATCTTTGGAGACTTAAAATTCATCTTTGAATCTTATACTCTAGCAATCGGAGACTATATCAGACACTTTGTTGAATACAGCTTACGTATCAATCCATATTCTGGCAATAATGCTTGGATACAACAGTGGACTGTCTTTTACTGGGCATGGGTAATCTCATGGTCACCATTCATAGGAGGTTTCGTCGCTCGTGTATCTCGTGGACGTACAATTCGTGAATTTATCATGTGTGTTTTAATCGTACCTCCACTCATTTCATTCGTATGGATTGCAGGATTTGGTGGTATGGCCGTTAAGGTTGCTATGGGTGGTGATAACATCGCTAAATTAGTAGATAAAGATTACACAGTGGCTTTATTTGAATTACTATCAAAATTTCCATTAGCTGATATTACGAGCATATTAGCAGTCGTCTTAATATTCTTACTCATAGTGACAAGTGCAGACTCAACTACACATATTGTTGCTGGCATGGCAACAGGAGGCAGTGAGAATCCAAAGGTGAAACATAAAGTGATTTGGGGATTGCTCATCGGTGCCATTTCAGTTGCAATGACGATTGCAGGTGGTTTGACGAGTTTACAAACTGCATCTGTTGTAACAGGATTACCATTCTCTATCATTCTATTACTAATGACACTCTCAATAATGCGGGCGCTTCGTAGAGAACATACGAAGCACTTCCAAATGTCTTATATTGATGATGACAAAGATTATTCTATTCCATTAGAACAACGAGAAGATCATAATAAATCTAATGAAAAGGAACAAGACAATGAAGAAAAATAACAATATGGATCTGTACTTTAATTTACTGCCTTTAATTGGACTAATCATAAGTATATTTTTATTCATACTATATTTTGTCATTTATCGCGTAGATGATAATTGGGTTATTGTAAGTTTATATTGTTTATTACCAATATTTGTGAATAGTTCGATCACTTTAGCATACAAGCTTTTTAATAAATAGCGCATATACCGCTCTTGTCATATGTGTAATTTTAAAATAATGTAGTAATAAGCACTTTCTATCATTATGGGGAAACAAGGGGGATTTATAATGAATTACAAACAGGCATCACCTGAAGTATTACGTCAATTAATTCGAGATGGAGAACTTGTCGGTCACACAAGCGGTATGGCAGAGGGTTACATACAAGCTAATGTGGTTATATTGCCATCGAAATATGCTTATGATTTCTTAAAGTTTTGTTTTAGAAACCCAAAGACTTGCCCACTCTTAGATGTGTCAGAAATTGGCGCACATTCCTTTCCATATTATGGGCCTAATGCAGATATACGCACTGAAGTTCCGAAGTATCGTATTTATGAACATGGTCAATTGATTAAAGAAGTTGATGATATCACTGACCTTTATACAGAAGATATGGTTAGCTTTCTAATTGGTTGTAGTTTCACTTTTGAGCATGCCATGTTGGAAGCTGGCTTACCTGTACGTCATATTGAAGAGGGTCATAATGTACCGATGTATCGTACAAATATACCAGCACATTCAAGTGGATACTTTAAAGGTAATATCACAGTTAGTATGCGTCCTATGACTATGACTCAAGCGATTAAGGCAACAGAAATCACATCACATTTTAAGAATGTTCATGGCACGCCAATCCATATTGGCACACCAGAAGAACTAGGAATCACTGATATCGATAAGCCTGATTATGGAGAAGCTGTCACAATCAAACCTAACGAAGTACCTGTCTTTTGGGGATGTGGCGTGACACCACAATCTGTTGCACTTGATGCCAAACCTGAGTTAATGATTACACACTCACCCGGACACATGTTTATTACAGATATTAAAGATAGCGAATTAAATGATTAATTTTTTTGAAAAAGGGAGATACGCAGCTAAAAATTATGCTGAGATATCTCCCTTTATGTATTGATATTATCCAATGTGTATTAAAAGTTGATAAATAAGTGTGCCCGCATAGTTCCCTATGACATAACCCAATGTACCTATAATTAGTATCGGTCCAACAAGACCTTGCCATCCTTTACTGATAGCTAAAGCTGCTGCCGTTGTAGGACCACCAGCAGTAGCATTACTTGCCAATAATATTTCTTCAATCTTAAAGTTAAATAACCTTCCTAGTATTAAACTTAAACCTAGATTGAAAATTAAAATAATCATCACAAAGACAAATAATAGTGGTGCTGTTTTGATAATCGTCATAAATGAAGCAGGTGTTCCTATCACTACAAAGAATATGTAAATAATAAATGTTCCAATTTCTGAAGAACCGGCTAATTTATCAAAGAAATCTCCCCAAATAGCCACTGCCAATAATGTAAGTGTTGTAAGTAACAAGTATTGATCACCAAAGAAAGAAACCAGTATCGTAAGTAGGACATTAGACTGCGGTATCACATGTTGAATGACCTCAGATAATTTAAAACTGATTGCTACTAATGCCACTGCAATCGCTATTGAAAGTGCAATATCTAATAATTGAATTTGCTTCGGTTGCCAATAAGATTGTTGCGTTTCTGGTGTTGACTCAGTTTGATAATCTGTCTTAAACCACCTTTTTATAATAGGTAAAGACGGTATTGCAATCAACAACATAAAGTACAATGCCATAACACTATTATCTGCAACGACAGTTGATGATATCATGTCACTCGGCGTTTTAAACTTCGTGCTTAAAGCTGCAAAGTTCACGCCACCTCCTATATAACTTCCTGTCATCATCGCACCAATTTTTGCTAAATATGGAATCCACTGATGAAGTAAAATAAATCCTACCGTTGTCCCCATCAATGTTCCAACTGATGCGATTAAGAAGATATATAATAATCGACGACTTTCCTTCCAAATCTTTAAAATATTAGAACTGAACAATAATAAAGGAATTGATATTGGTACCGCGTAATCCCATACTGTATCATAAACCGGCGATTCAGTCGGGATAATCTTAAAATTGGATAATAACATAGCCCCTACTAATGCAATGATGGCACCTGAAATGGTACTTGCCCATTGATATTTCTGTTCCAAGAAGATACTGACTGTCGCCCAAACTATAATTATGGCCCATAATATCCACGTATCATCTTTTGCGATTAATGTCCCTATTGTAAACATCATCCCATCCCCCTTCTTTAGTAACATTTTATACTATTCAAAAATGAATTTCGATAGTCTATGTCGTTTTTATAACGTTATAATCTACTGATAATAATTCTCAATAAAATGTAAAAATGCTCTGTACATTGCTTAAAAATAGGACTATTCTATGTATGAAAATGTTCGAAATTTGGAAAGAAGGTTTCTAGATGAATAACTCTGTTAAATATAAAAAATTTATATTACCTCTAGTCATAGGCATACTTATAGCTGTGCTTGCCCCTTTCAGACCTGAATCATTAAGTCTGGATGCATGGCTAATGTTTGCTATATTCGTAGGTACCATTATCGGCTGTATCACACAGCCTATGCCTATTGGTGCCGTATCGATCATAGGGTTCACGCTAACCGTTTTAGTTGGTGTTATCGATACAAAGACTGCCGTTCAAGGTTTCGGTAATCCAAGTATTTGGTTGATTGCAATGGCATTCTTTATCTCTAGAGGCTTCGTTAAAACTGGACTCGGTCGTCGTATCGCACTTCAGTTCGTAAGATTATTTGGGAAGAAGACACTCGGTCTAGCATACTCACTTGTCGGTGTGGATTTGATTTTAGCACCAGCAACACCTAGTAATACTGCTCGCGCAGGTGGGATTATGTTTCCAATCATTCAGTCGCTCTCTAAATCATTTGATTCTGATCCGAAACAAGGCACCGAGCGTAAGGTGGGGGCATTTTTAATCTTTACTGAATTTCACGGCAACCTTATTACTGCCGCGATGTTCTTAACTGCAATGGCCGGTAACCCGCTTGCTCAGAACTTAGCTGAGAAGACTGCACATGTTCATGTTACTTGGATGAACTGGTTCTTAGCAGCCATCGTTCCTGGCATTGTGTCACTTATCGTCATACCATTTATTATTTATAAAATGTATCCACCTACAGTTAAAGAAACACCTGATGCGAAAGACTGGGCCGAAAATGAATTAGCTGATATGGGTTCAATTGCTAAAGCCGAAAAATTCATGATTGGTGTATTTATTATCGCATTACTACTTTGGGTAGTAGGTAGCTTTATTGGTGTAGACGCAACATTAACTGCGTTTATCGCATTATCCTTATTACTTATTACAGGCGTGTTAGATTGGAAAGATATTTTAAATGAAACTGGCGCTTGGAATACATTAGTTTGGTTCTCAGTGCTAGTGATGATGGCAGATCAACTGAATCAATTAGGCTTTATTCCATGGTTAAGTCATACTATCGCAAACAGTTTAGGCGGTCTAAGTTGGCCAGTCGTCCTTGTAATTCTAATTATCTTCTATTTCTATTCACATTACTTATTTGCCAGCTCAACTGCTCACGTCAGTGCCATGTACGCAGCATTACTTGGTGTAGCCGTTGCTGCAGGTGCACCACCGTTGTTTAGTGCTTTAATGCTTGGTTTCTTTGGTAACTTAATGGCCTCTACAACACACTACAGTAGTGGTCCTGCACCTATTCTTTATGTAGCTGGTTACGTCACTCAGAAACGTTGGTGGCTTATGAACCTAGCCTTAGGCGTTGTGTACTTTGTAATCTGGCTCGGTTTAGGTTCACTATGGATGAAATTGATAGGATTGATGTAACTATATTAAGGAGAGGAACAGTGAATTCTGTTTCCCTCCTTTTTTGTTTTTATTCCTTCATATTTATCTCTGCCTTAGTCAATACTATTGAACAAATAAAGACTTTTACTGACATATCTTTTCTGTTTCTAAATATTTTGATGCGTAATATAATTTATAAAAAACATTATATTATAACAAATGAAGATGATACTATGATTCCAGAAGAAAGAAGTTCATATACTTTAACTGAAGAAGAAGTTATCATATTTGCAACTGCAAAGTTTAAGCCTTTTCATAGCTGACTTGAAGAAAATTCACCACAACCAAATCCATTTAAAAAACTAGTAGAAAATGAAAAAGATAAACCATCAACTTTGTAATATCTTTGAACTTACTAACTATGAGCTGGATGATTTTCTTCTCAAACTTATTCCACGTTCCCTATATCCTACTTATAAAATATTTTTCCCTTTTGTCCTCTTGCATGTGATATACAAATTGTTTATGTTTTAATTAAATGATTCTTCTTTTATTTTTTAAAAGTAGGTGCGTAGTATGTATACACATAAAATCGGGCATGTCTTATCACCAAAATTAAAAAACATTGTTGATGTAGACGATCCTAACAAACAGTTAGGAACAATTAAGCGCTTTGAAATACATGGTTTTGAATATTTATTCATTGAGGATATGCGTATTTTTTTCAAAGCAAGATGGCGTATTTTTAACAATGAACAACGCTTAGTATTTAAAGGACGCAGAAAATTTCCATTTATCACCAAAAAATATATCGTTAATTATTTTGAATCGGAACCTCGAGTAACGCATGATATAACCATCCACCAAAAATTATTTCCCGAGAAAACAGATTATCCTTATTTTTATTTTAATGATGATTGTTATACGTTACGTTATGATTTCTTTGAATGGAGTACAATTGTAAATGAAGATACTGGCAGTACAATAGCAAGTTGGAAGTTAATAAGAGAACCAAATAAACAAGTATATTTTGAGTTATTAGATCCCACTATGGCGCAACATCAATTATTATTTTTAGGTATCTTCAATACAATTTTTGAATACTAATTACTTTGTGTTTTAACATAAAAAACCACACGCTTTTCCCTTAAATTCACAGCGTGTGGTTTATGTCTATAATTCAGTGATTTCTATCGTCTTTTCCTCTAATCTTTCTTAAATTGACAATCCCTATCGTAAGTGGCGCATATAAAAACATTAACGCATATGCTACATTAACACCCATTGCAAAATGAAATATACAAAACGCCAATATGCCCACTACAATGAGTAAAATGTTATGCCAACGTTTATCTCCAAATGATGACTGTTTAGATGACATGTTCTTTTCATCCTTTTCCAAATATTATTCTCTTTTATCATATCAAATATCAAAGTCTTCCTAAATTACCCATCAATCTCAAATCCTAAATCTTCAATCATTTGATAGTCGAGTTCGTTTGGTTGTCCGCCTATAATCAAATAATCACCTACAAAGATGGAATTGGCTGCTTTTAATGCGATGGCTTGTAATGAACGTAAATGGACTTCACGCCCACCTGCAATACGAATTTCTTTAGATGGATTAATCAATCGAAACATCGCTATAATTCTTAAACATTTCATCGGAGACAATAAATCGAGTCCCCCGAATTTTGTCCCTTTAATTGGATGTAAGAAATTAATTGGAATACTATCAGCATCAATTTCTCTCAACGCAAATGCCATATCGATAATATCCTCGTTCGTTTCACCCATGCCACAAATAACTCCAGAACATGGCGAGATATGATTCGCTTTCATAATTTCCACCGTACGCACACGATCTTCATATGTATGTGTCGTAACGACTTCACTATGATATCTTTCGCTTGTATTTAAATTATGGTTATAGCGATCCACACCCGCTTCTTTTAACTTCTCCGCTTGTGCCTCATTCGTTAAACCTAAGCATGCGCAAATTTTAAGTTGTGGATGCAACGCTTTAATATCATGGACCGTCTCACAGATATGATCAACCTCTCTATTTGTAGGCCCACGTCCACTCATGACAATACAATATGTGCCAATATGATTCTCCGTCGCTACCTGTGCACCAGCTTTGATTTTGTCAGGTTCAACTAACGCATAGCGTTGTTTTTCTTTCATTTTGACCGATTGACCGCAATAGCCACAGTCTTCTGAACAAATTCCACTTTTCGCATTTAATATCATATTGAGTTTCACTTTTTTCCCGAAAAAGTGTTTCCGAATGATATATGCTTCATTTAATAATTCAAATGTATCAATCGTTTCATCTTCAAATAATGCTAACGCCTCATCCTTACTTAATACGTCTTGATTTAAGATACGTTCTGCTAAATTTAATCTCATGTTGTTAAACCCCTTACTTTAAAAAATCCCGTGAAAATTCTAAATGTAAACTTTATATATAAATAAGTTTACATTAACAACGTGAAAAATTAAATATTTAGCTGAAAATCAACCAAAACAAAAAGCTGGAATGTATTAAAACATCCCAACCTGTATCAACATATTCTACGTTTTAGTCATCATTGCAGGGCAAGGCTACGAAATCTTTTAACACATTCGATTTCTGCCCTGCGCCCTATTCTTCATCATAATTCTTCTCTAATTTACGCAATTCGTCGCGTGTTTTCTTCTGCAGACCTTCACCGTAATCCATCATTTGAACGATGTCTTTAAACGCCGCATGTGGAATGGCCAGCTCATCTAACTCATCGGGATGTACATGTAAATCAATGTCATCTTCACGTCCTTCTGCCAATTTATGAACGAAATCAGGTTCTGTAACAAATGGTGATGACATGCCGACCATATCAGCGTTATTTAAAGCATCTAGTGCCGTTTCAGGTGTATTAATACCACCACTCGCAATCAACGGTATACGACCATTTAAATGTTCATATACGACTTGATTGACGCGACGTCCATAATTGTCGCCTGGTGTACGCGTCTTATTCTGATAAATATTGCGTCCCCAACTTGCGATAGCCAAATAATGAATATTTGCGACTTCCATGACCCAATCTAAATGCTGATTAAATTCATCAACGGTATAGCCTAAATCACTACCTCTTGTTTCCTCTGGTGTCGCTCTGTAACCGAATATGAAATCACTAGGCGCCTCTTCATCGATGACTTTTTGTACTGCCTGCATGACTTCTAAGCCAAAGCGCGCTCTTTTTTCTAATGAATCTACGCCATATTGATCATGTCGTTGATTGGAAAACGTAGAGAAGAAAGTTTGAATGAGTAAACGTTGTGCAACGGAGATTTCAACGCCATCAAATCCTGCTTGAATTGCTCGAGATGTCGCATCGGCATATTGTTGAATGACGTCATGAATTTTCTCCACCGACATTTCTAAAACGTCATGTTTAATTGGAGAGTGTAACGTCATTGGACTTGGGCCATACACTTCTCCATAATTCATAATTGCAGTATTTGAGAATCTTCCAGCATGTGCAAGTTGAATTATCGCTTTATGGCCATCTTGTTTCATCGCTTGAGCAACTTTTTTTAAACCGGGAATGCAGGCATCATCAGAAATATTAAATCCATATTCAAACAACTGACCATATGGTTCAATATATGCTGCGCCAGTCACTTGCAATCCTGCTGAATTAGCGCGACGTTTCGCATAACGTATATCTTCCTCTGTAATATGCCCTTCTTTAGTAGAAGAATTCGTCGTCATGGGCGAAAGGACAAATCGATTAGCTAATGTAATGCCATTAGGTAATGTAATAGGTTCTAGCAATGGTGCGAATTTCGACATTTATGACATCCTCTTTCGTTCATTTTGTATTATTTTCAAAGTATCATGCTTTATGACAATACTCAATCGACTTGTTTGTGAACTGTTTGGACACCCCTTTTCAGGAAAAGAAGAAAAGCACTAGAACATTTGTGTGACGTATAAACTAAATTCCTACAAAATTTCACTAAACACGTTAAAATGGTGGTGGGTATTATAATTAAGGGACTAAACAATTAACTTTGGAGATGAGCACCAAGTGGATTTCAATATATTAGATTATGCCATGATTGATGAAGGCAAGGATGCGACACAAGCGTTACAAGACACCACAAGACTTGCGAAACTCGCTGATGACTTAGGCTACAAGCGTTTCTGGTTAACAGAACATCATGATGTTCCAGCGTTTGCGAGTGGTAGTCCTGAACTCTTAATGATGCATTTGTTAGGGGAAACGAAGCGCATTAAGTTAGGGTCTGGTGGCGTCATGTTGCCTCACTATAGCCCGTTTAAAGTGGCCGAAAATTTTAAAATGCTAGAGGCAATCCATCCTGGTCGGGTTGACTTGGGTATCGGCAATAATCCAGGTACAGCGGTGGTTAAACGTGCAATGGATGAGGATAAGCGTGACTACCTTGATTATGCACAAAGCATCGAGGATATTCGTCAGTATTTGACACAATCACCAGAGGAACAACGTGTAGGACAAATCATTAGTCAACCTCACCTATCACGTCATCCAGAAATGTGGCTCTTAAGTGCGAGTCAACGCTCAGCTAAATTAGCTGCTACACAAGGCATGGGGTACACCTTAGGAACATTCTTATTACCTAGCCAAGATAAGATTGTTTCAGCTAAAGCGTCAGTAGAAACGTATCGTGAACAATTTCAACAAACTGCGTTAAACATGTCACCCACAGTCATGTTAACAACGTTTGCGATTGTAACGGACACTGAAGAAGAAGCGCAAGACTTACTACACGCTCTTGACGTATGGTTATTAGGGAAACGTCAATTTGCCGAGTTCGACCGCTTCCCATCTATCGAAACAGCAAGACAATACAACTTAAGTGACCGAGATAAACGTGTCATAACTCAGCACCGTGCACGTATCTTAGCTGGCACAATCGAGCAAGTGAAACCCCGCTTGGACGCAATGATCCAAGAATTCAAGGCGGATGAAGTCTTAGTCGTACCGCTATTACCAGGCATCGACCAACGATGTCGTACAATTGAACGCATCGCACAAGCGTATTTATAAATAAAGAAAGGATGATATGAAATGGCTAAATTAGCTAATTATTTATATGTCGAAAAGGTAGGAAACCAATATATTTATCGTATGACACCTGAATTACAAGATGACGTAGGTACTGTAGGCTATGTAGAATTTATGGGACCAGACGACGTTAACGTCAATGATGAAATTGTAAGTATCGAAGCATCGAAAACTGTATTAGATGTGCAATCTCCACTTGCTGGTAAAATCGTCGAACGTAATACGAAAGCTGAAGATGAACCAGCAATTTTAAATTCTGAAAAACCAGAAGAAAATTGGTTAGTTAAATTAGAAAATGTAGATGAAGCAGCATACGACGCATTACCAGATCCAGATGAGGACTAAATGCCAGTGAACCAACAAGAACGCTTAGCTTATCTTATTGAAACGATGTGGAAGGAACAATATGGTGACAAACCTTTAGACTTCCCTCACACTGACACAGAACAATGGGAACTTTATCGAGGTTTAGCCAATGTGCGCCCTCCAAAGCCTGTCAGTTCTGAGTACTTAGATATTCAAGATGCCTATTTATCTACATTAAACAACCAACAAGACATTACACATATTGATGATTTAACGCCTGTTTCAGATGAACCATTATATTTATGGCAAGGTGACATTACAACACTTGAAATTGACGGTATCGTCAACGCAGCGAATAGCCGATTCTTAGGATGTATGCAAGCGAATCACGACTGCATAGATAACATCATTCATACCAAGGCTGGTGTACAGTTACGTCTAGATTGCGCTCATATAATTGAGCAACAAGGACGTAAAGAAGGTGTTGGTAAAGCAAAGATTACCTCTGCTTATAATTTACCAGCCAAATATGTCATTCATACGGTTGGCCCGCAAATTCGTAAACAACCTGTATCTCAGATGAATAAAGATTTGCTTGCACGTTGTTATCGTAGCTGTCTAGCGCTTGCCGATGAAAAGGAGTTAAGACACTTAGCATTCTGTTGTATTTCAACAGGTGTCTTTGGATTCCCACAAGATGAGGCAAGTCGTATAGCGATTGAAACGACACGTCAATATTTACATGAAACTGGCTCAGAGTTGAAAGTACTCTTTAACGTATTTACAGATAGAGATTTAGAACTATATAAGGAGGCTTTCAATGACAACAACAGATAACCCAACGCATAACGAGAATTGGATAGTCCTTGATAAGGCGCAACAACAAGACGCCACTCAAACGGATATCTTGGCACAAGCCATTGATGAAGCTGATGCCATCGTTGTCGGCATAGGCGCTGGTATGTCTGCTTCAGACGGTTTCACTTATATTGGTGAACGTTTTACGCAGAACTTTCCCGACTTTATCGAGAAATATAATTTCTTCGATATGTTGCAAGCGAGTTTGCATCCGTTTGATAGTTGGCAGGAATATTGGGCATTTGAAAGTCGTTTCGTGAAGTTGAACTACTTAGACCAACCTGTCGGCCCTTCATACGTTGCACTTAAAAAGATGATTGAACACAAGGATTATCATATTATTACGACCAATGCAGATAATGCCTTTTTAGTGGCAGATTATGATTTAAATAAAGTATTCCATATTCAAGGAGAATACATTCTTTGGCAATGTAGCCAACACTGTCATGCACAAACCTATCGTGATGATGATGCCATTCGCGAAATGGTAGCCAAGCAAGAAGACATGAAAATCCCATATGAGTTGATTCCACATTGCCCAAAATGTGATGCCCCTATGGAGATTAACAAACGTAAAGCACAAGTCGGCATGGTTGAAGATGCAGATTTCCATGCACAATTAGATCGCTACAATCATTTTCTAGATACTCATAAGAATGGCAAAGTGTTATATCTTGAAATTGGTATTGGTTATACGACACCACAATTTGTGAAACATCCTTTCCAACGTATGACGCGTCACAATCCCAATGCCGTGTTTATGACGTTAAACAAGAAAGCGTATCGTATCCCTAAATCAATCCAAGATAGAACCATTCATCTCACTGAAGATATAGCATCATTAATCATTAACGCACAAAGACAATTAACAACTTAGGAGACGAAAACATGTATTTAATAGAACCTATTCGTAATGGTAAATATATCGATGATGGCGCCGTAAACTTGGCGATGCAAGTATATATTAATAACAATATCTTTCTAGACGAAGATATATTACTTCCATATTATTGCCAACCTAAAGTAGAAATCGGTCGTTTCCAGAATACAGCGGTTGAAATCAATCAAGACTACGTCGATGAGAACAATATTAAAGTGGTTCGCCGTGATACAGGCGGTGGCGCAGTTTACGTGGATGATGGTGCCGTCAACGTATGTTGTATTTTAGAACAGGATACATCCATTTACGGTGACTTCCAACGCTTCTATCGTCCAGCCATTCAAGCGTTGCACAATTTAGGTGCCACTGACGTCATTCAAAGTGGCCGTAATGATCTTGCTTTAAATGACAAGAAAATTTCAGGTGCAGCGATGACATTATTGAATAATCGTATTTATGGTGGTTATTCATTATTATTAGATGTCGATTACGACGCTATGGTTAATGTATTGAAACCAAACCGTAAAAAGATTGAATCTAAAGGCATTAAATCAGTACGTGCCCGCGTCGGTCAAATCCGCGACGCATTAGACCCTAAATATCAAGACATCACCATTCATGAATTCAAAGATCTCATGATTAAGCAAATTATGGGAATAGATGACATTAAAGATGCCAAACGCTATGAATTAACAGACGAAGATTGGGCTGGCATTGATCAATTAGTCGCTGAAAAGTATGATAATTGGGAATGGAACTATGGCCGTTCACCACGATATGAATACAATCGAAATGAGCGCTTTAGTTGTGGCACAATTGATATTTCCCTATCAATTGAACATAACCGTATTGCCGCTTGTCGTATTTATGGCGATTTCTTTGGCCAAGGTAACATTCACGATGTTCAGGAACATTTAATTGGTACGCGTATGGTCAAAGCTGACTTGATTGAACGTTTAAATGACATTGATTTGACGTTCTACTTTGGCAATCTTAGCGTAGAAGAATTTGTGTCATTTATATTGAGTTAATTGCAGAGATAGACGTATTTTAGAATGGATAAGTAAAAGAATTCATTTCAAGCCTATGATTGACTATTTTACAATCATAGGTTTTTTTATATTTATAGAGAATTCTCATAAATGTAAAAAGAATTTGACATTATCTCTCATGATGCTATGCTATAAATGTAAAATACTTTTGACATTTTGAGGTGAAATATATGTTTTATATCTTACTTTTCATTAGCGTACTAATTTTTGGTATCATTTGGACAATTATTACAAATAAGTATCTCCCAAGCGAAACGCTAGATACTAAAAATACTGATAGAACTGGTTACGATGAGAGACAACGCACAATGTTTTTAGAAATATTTTCTAAAACTTTTGTAGGTTTAGTTTATACCTTTTTCATCGGTATGATTTTAAAAATATTCGCTTTATACCAAGGACATCATACGGTTTATCCATTTAATCAATTCCCAGAATTGGCTTATATATTAATAGTAGCTTTACTATTAGTAATGAATTACTTTATAGTGAAAAAGAAATACACGCCATAGGACTGATTAAAATGAAAAACAAAATAAGAGAATACCGGAAACAAATGGGTATGTCTCAAGACACATTAAGTAAAAATGTGAACGTTTCCCGTCAGACAGTTAATGCAATCGAGAACAATAAATACGATCCAACCTTGCAACTTGCATTTAAATTAGCAAAGCAATTCAATACAACTGTGGACGACTTATTTAATCCTTAAAAATTATAAGTAGGTGATAATAATGTTAAAAAGACAAGATGAAATGGAAAAACAACATTTTAGTATAGCTAGTAAATGGACTACAGTTTACTTTTTTATCGTATTAGCGGTTTATAATTTCTATATTAAATTTACTGAGGGAGATTTTAATATAGTCTGGTTGATTTTACTCATCGGTTTAGTTATCTATTGGGGCATTGCAACGTACTTAAAATATAAGACGCGAATCAAAGATTAGCTTGTCAGAAATTTAAATGGTTCATCCATTACTTAAAATACATTTTTACACTTTCTGATATTGAAATGCTTTAACAAGTTTCATAATACATTTAGTAAACACCAGTCCCCTCACTACGCCAACTAGTGAGGGGTTTTTTGATACCCAAACGACCACTAAAAAACCTGAGCTTAGTATGTAAATCACATACATTAAGCCCAGGTTTAACTTATTTATTAAAATGTATTGAGTGTTATTGTATAACCATGTCAAAAGTCAATCACGTTTATTATTTTTTAATTAATGTACCAATCTTACCGTCTAGGGCATCTCCTAAATCTTCAAGAGATGTTATTAATACACTACCTTCTGGATTTTTCTCGATAAATTGTAATGCTGCTTCTACTTTAGGTAACATGCTACCTTTTGCGAATTGACCGTCAGCAATATGTTGATTCATTTCATCCACTGTTACTTCACCTAAAGCTTCTTGATTATCTTTACCGTAATTAATATAAACATAATCTACTGCTGTTAAGATAATTAATTGATCTGATTTTAAGTGTGCTGCTAGTAAAGCACTTGTTTTATCTTTATCGATAACAGCATCGACGCCTTTATAGTTACCTTCTTCTTTGACAACTGGGATACCGCCACCACCAGCTGCAATAACTAATGTACCGTGTTTAATTAATGTTTCAATGCTATCTAGTTCTACAATGTTGATTGGCATTGGAGAAGGTACAACACGACGATAACCTCGTCCAGAGTCTTCTACAAATTTGTAACCTTTTTCTTCCATTGTTTGTTCCGCTTGTTCTTTTGTATAGAATAAGCCAATTGGTTTCGTAGGATTATTGAATGCTTGGTCATCACCAGCTACTTCAACTTGAGTCACTAATGTAACCACTTGTTTATCAATATTTAAAGCATGAAGTTCATTTAATAAGCTTTCTTGTAGTTGATAACCAATGTAAGCTTGACTCATTGCGCCACATTCTGGGAATGGGAACGCTGGTCCTTGACCATTTTCAGCTGCATAATTTAATCCTAAATTAATGCTGCCGACTTGTGGTCCATTACCATGGCTGATTACAACTTCATAACCTTTTTGGATTAAGCTAACTAATGATTTAGCTGTTCCTTTAACTAATTCTAATTGCTCTTCAGGTGATTGTCCTAAAGCGTTACCACCTAAAGCCACTACGATTTTAGACATAGGTAGGTCTCCCTTCAATTATTCTCCTAAAGTTGCAACCATTACAGCTTTAATAGTGTGTGCTCTGTTTTCAGCTTCTTGGAAGACAACAGATTGTTCACTTTCAAAGACTTCGTCAGCAACTTCCATTTCAGTTAAGCCATATTTTTCTTGGATTTCTTTACCAATTTTAGTTTCAGTATCGTGGAATGATGGTAAGCAGTGTTCAAAGATGGCACGTGGGTTACCAGTTTTTTCCATCATTTCTTTAGTTACACGATATGGTTCTAATAATTTGATACGTTTTTCCCAAACTTCGTCAGGTTCACCCATTGATACCCAAACGTCTGTGTAGATAACGTCTGAACCTTTAACACCTTCATCGATGTCATCAGTCACTAAGATTTCGCCACCATTTTTAGCTGCGATTTCTTTACAACGGTTTAATAACTCATCTGTTGGATTTAATTCTTTAGGGCAAACTAAGTGGAAAGTCATTCCCATGATAGCTGCACCTTGCATTAATGCATTTGCTACATTGTTACGTCCATCTCCAACATATGTGAAGTTGATTTCGTGGTAAGGTTTTTTCAATACTTCTTTTGCTGTTAAGAAGTCAGCAAGTACTTGAGTTGGATGATCTTCATCTGTTAAGCCGTTCCACACAGGCACACCTGAATATTTCGCTAATTCTTCAACAGTACGTTGTGAGAAGCCACGGTATTCGATTCCATCATACATACCACCTAATACACGAGCAGTATCTTTCGCAGATTCTTTTTTACCCATTTGGCTTCCAGTTGGTCCAAGATATGTCACGTGAGCGCCTTGATCATATGCTGCAGTTTCAAACGCACAACGTGTACGAGTAGAATCTTTTTCAAAAATTAATGCGATGTTTTTACCTTTAAGTTTTTGCTGTTCTATACCGGCGTATTTCGCGCGTTTTAAATCCTCTGATAGATTTAGTAAAAACTCAACCTCTTTTTGTGAAAAGTCTAATAGTGTTAAAAAACTTCTGTTTCTTAAATTTTGCATCTTGTACAACTCCTTTGTGATATCTTTCACATGTATTGTAAGCGATTGCAAAATATAATACAACACTTTTTAAATAACTTTATAAATTATTTATGTATAATTGACAAAATGTTTACAATAACATGTTTTTTGATATATTTACAATTTTTAGCGCTATAATGAAAGTGAATACCATGATTTTTATGATTTTATTATTACACATAAAATAGCATTATTAAACTTATTTAGTAAATACTTTCTTTTAGGAATTTATATACTAAAAAACCTTCTTTGTAACGACGATACAAAGAAGGTTTATTTTAGTGCTATGCGTCTTTAGCGCCTCGATCAATCATATCTTGTTTAGTAACAATTGGATATTTCTTAAATACAAGTGAACCAATCCAACCTGCAAGTCCACCAACGATAGCCATGACAACGCCATAAATAACGACTGTCATTGGATTGTTAAAACCAAACATTACAAGGAATCCAGCAATTGGTGTTGCTGTACCTGTCGCATCATTGATCATGCCTGATAATGCGATTATTAAACCTGCAGCTGCTCCACCAAAGAAATTCGTTATGTAAATCGGAATTGGGTTAGCTGACACTATATCTGCTTGAGACAAAGGTTCAATACTTACTGAAATCGTTGACTTGCGATCACCTAATTTTAAACGGTGGAATAATGTACCGTTCATAAAAGCTGAACTAAATGCCGCCATAGCACCGATTGCCATAGGTATGCCTGTTAGTCCTAATAAAGCTGTCAATGCCATTGAACTTAATGGCGCTGTACCAACAACTGTAATGATACCGCCGAGAACGATACCCATAAATATTGGATTCGTATCTGTACTACTTTGAATAATGTCACCAATTTTTAAAAGTGTATTATTAACGACTGGCGTTAAACCTGCTGCAATCAATCTTGCAAGTGGCGCAAGTAGAACTACTGAACCAATCAAATCAACACCATCTGGAACGTATTTCTCTGTATACTTCATAACGTAACCGATAAGGTAACCTGCGAAGAAACCAGGTAAGAGATCCATACCACCACAAGCAGCACCAATAACCAGTGCGTAGACTGGAGATACACCAATCGCAAGCGCAGTTAATCCGGCTGCAGCAACACCGCCAAGACCTCCCGCAGCATCCCCTAACTCTTCTAGAAATTTGATTCCGAATACTTCTCCACCAACATACTTGTTGAATGCTTCGACTAAGAATGTCGCAATAGCCGCGTTTGCCAGTGCTCCCATCGCACGCATTCCGTTAGGTGCTTTATAAGTAAATAACGTAAAAATAATAAGAACTAAAATTAAGAATAAAGTACCAATAAGTAAATCCATAAAATTTTCCCATCCCCTAGTAGATAATAAAAAAATGAGAATATAAGTTAACTGTTTTAGACGCCTAAAGTTATCTTTTATCCTCATTTAGTGACTATTTTACTAAAAAAACAAATTATATTCCACGGAATTTATTATTTTTTATGTAAAAAGCAAAATTAATACTATGCAAAAGAATATATACGAATTTCGCATTTAATATTATTATTTGGTAATTGGAATGACTTTTTATTTATTATTAACGTAGCGCTATTTTAAGTAGATTACTTTTGATTTCAATAAAGTTAATATTTTTATTCTTTTTGTTTGCAAAAAGAGTTTTATTTTAATTTGAATGGGTATTTATTAAAAGTAGATACATAATTGATGTATTTGTTTTGGGATAATCATTGCATTAGTAATTTCTTACGTGTTGAATTACATGCTCTTTTCTTTTCAATTTAGATTGAATTACTCACACTTCCTTAAATTATAGAGTACATTTATGAATCACTAATGATCCCATGCCGATAAAATGTATCCTTACTATACATTTTATTAAAACCCAATAATTGTATTTTCCCAAAACGCCAATATGGCCGTTAAAGCACTTATAGTTCTCCCAATGCTATAAGTGCTTTTGCTATGCAAAAAACAAGGGAATGAAACTGAATTCAAGTTAAATTCTGTCTCACTCCCTACTCCATATTATGTCTTAAATATTACCTTGGGCATCTGCAGTTTTTATAAATGCTATAACTCCCTCTATCATTCCAATAATACCAGGAATACCTGTCCAACAAAATAATATATATAATAGTGCTTTACCATATTGTTTTCTATAAAATCTGTGTGCCCCCAAGCTACCTAAGAAAAATGCTAACGCTGCATAAACATATTTATTCACTATAAGTTCGTCTCCTTTAACCAATTGATTTAAAGAAACGCCAAAAAGTTCTGTCATCTCCAATAATGAATGTATGTCTGGAGAACTGACATCCCTTTCCCAATTTGAAATAGAATGTCGAAAAACATTTAGTTTTTCTGCCAACTTCTCTTGAGACATCTTTTTAGACTTCCTTAAGTTTCTAATACGTTCCCCTACGCTCTTAGTTTTCAAATTGATCCGCTCCTTTACGTTGCCATCATATGGTTAAAATCTTGTTTATTCTAGCGAAAATTATGAACAAATACGTTATTTTTGTAGAAATTTAGTGATTTGAAGCAATTTTTTTAATTTGAGACCTTCCGGAATAGAGGGTCAGTCTAAAATTAAAAATTATAAATATGGTTTGATTTCTTGATAGTTTTAATTAAAAATAAAGCAATTAAACTAAAAATCACTATTCCAACAAGTCCTGTTGAACCATAAAGTAATGGATTGAATTGTGATTCTTTTATAGAGAAAGTAGTTACAGTACTTGAAAATTGATTTAAAATTCCGTGCATTATCGCTGGCACAAAGATATTTCCAGATTTGATATATGAATAAAATAGAATAATGCCAAACGGAATACACATTAATATCATCATTATATTTCCTAGAATTGGATGATTAGGATAATTATGCCCCATTAAGATAAGAGGGAGATGCCATAATCCCCATATAAAGCCGCCTAAAATTAATCCTTTTGTTACTCCAATATTAGTCAATTTAGGGTACATGAAAGCTCGCCAACCTAACTCTTCACCTAGATAAGCAATCATACTAAATAGTATACCTATTGATAGATTAAGTATTATTGGAACCAATAAGTTGATAAATAGCGGTACATCTGGTAAGAAAATAAAAATTTCTTTCATTCTATCTTGTTGTTCTGTGCTATTTAGAAATTGATTGGGATTCAACATATAAGAAACTAAGTAAATAATTATCAAAGCCAATAGCATCATCAATGGATGTATAAACCAATATTTAATTTTACCTAATCTAAGTCCGAAGAACTTCCAAAATTTTTTGTCACGATAATAAATAGCCCATACAATGATTGCCGTAATAGCAGGAAACAACATCGTTAAACTCGCAATTATTGAGAAAGCTTGAAGTCCGCCGATTAAATAAACAAGACCTTCAATACTATAGGTTAAAACGAACACTAAAATAATATATGTAAGTAATGAACGACGCATCGTTGATTTGGTACCTCCTTATTATTAATTTGATCTCTGATAATTTCTTTTTCTGAGCCAAAGTAAAATACCCAAAATAATTGCACTTCCTATGTATAATCCAAGAAATAATCCTATTGTGCCAAAAACGCCTTGTTGTGTTTCGTGAAATTTAATGATAGATTGGCTTGAACTCATAAAGACAAATCTAACGGTTTCTAGACAAACTAAATGAAACAACATATTCGCCCATAAGGAACCTGCAAGTTCTCTATATAGCTGTAATGTAATGCCAAATAAATAGAACTGTATCATTGAGCCTAAAACAGATATTAATTCTGGATTACCTAAATGTATTAAATTTGAAATAATATGCGCTGACCCACCAATAATTGCAAATAATAATGGTTGGATAAATAATGATGGGATAAACTTAAATTTCTTTCGTAACTCATTTAATATCAATCCACGAATCAACACTTCTTCTGGAAAAGCCTCATATAATACTGCGAAAAGACAATTAAATAAAAACATTGCCCAAATATGTATATCCGTACTTACGCTCACATTTTGCATTAGACCTGTACTAATACCTATTACTAATACGATAAATGTAATTAAAAATGGTAGTGCCAATGCTATGATTAAATCTCGCTTATTACTATACCCTTTTAATTTAATTTCTTTTAAAATGTCTGGGTTCTTTGAGTAAATGTACTTTAATGTTATCAATGTCCCAACGGTAAATATAATTCCACTTATTAGTTGACCAATAGGTTTCGCTAGACCATGATTCATAGCGAGCCCACCTAATTCTCCTGCAACTTCCAATATAGCAATTGTGAGAATCATATAAGTTAAAATCTTATAAATACTAAATTGCCTTACCTTCATAAATCATTATCTCCTTCAAGTTAAATTTTTATGAGTGCAATTTAAGGCTAACATACTAAAGCACAAAGCTTAATAACTGCTTTGTGCTTAGTTTATTTATATGGATTTCATTACCTTTTCTACAAGACTATTCACTTTTTTATTTACAGATTGCCTATTACTTCGGTTGAGTTGATCAATATAAAATTTTTTTATATTAGAAATACCAACTAAATTTAGTGGATACTTTAATACTCTATAACCTAGATTCAAATTTAATAAATTAAACCATTCACTTCCACCAATTGTATATATAGCTATTGCTTTTTTATCTTTCCATAAACCGTTTTTATAATATTGTTTATTTTTGAAACTAAAAGCCTCATTAGGCCAAAATGTCATATCAATAAATCCTTTAAGCAACATTGGCATGTTTAACCAATATAGAGGATAAATGAATATTAATGTATCACTTTGATTAATAATATTTATAAATTTATTTTGCTTATCTGTTAATTCATGTTTATATCCTTTTTCTAAAATAAGTATGTCTTCTTTAATAAGTTGTAGATTGAAAATATACTTCTCTTTATTTTCCAATTTTTGAGTTAATAATTTAAAAATTCCATAACATGTCCCTGATTGATTTCCAGCGTATATAATACTAATCATACTCTTTAACTCCTGCTAACATATTCAAAATTTCTGTTTTATTTTCCTCAAATTTCATGTCTTGTGAGAGCTCCTTAACTTGTTCCAATCTATTCAATATATTAATTTGTTCATTAATACTTCTTTTATAATCCTTAATAATTCGATCTAAGTACTTAGTAGATTGGATGTTACACTCCTTTGAAATAGGCTTGTTAAATAAATTTACAATATACTTTATTTCTTCTAGGCTTAAGTTTAATCGTTTCAAATCTTTAATAAGTTTCAATGTTGTATAGACAGTCTGATTAAATTCCCTATAATTATTTTGATTTCTAGAAATGTTAATCAAGCCTTTTTCTTCATAATAACGAATCATTGATTTAGATATATTAAGCTTTTTGGAAACTTCATCTATTTGCATTTTCTCATCCCCTTCCTATGTTATTTAAAAGTTATCATTAAACTATACTTGAAGGTCAATAAAAAAGAGACTAAATTAGTCTCTCAAATTAATTCTCTGCACACTTTTCATTGCAACTAAAATTATTGCTATTAAGAATAATACTATTGCTATGAGTGAAGATGTATTACCATATGCGCCACCGGTTAGGAGTATGTTTTTAACTTTAATAATATACTGAATTACGCCGTAGTCATCATTATGCGTTGTGATATGGACAAAGTCTGACAGATTCCAACACATATGCATAAAAACACTTGGCCAAATTGAGTTAAATTTATACGCCGTCATACCGTACAATATACCAGCGACCGTGCCACTTACGACTAATAATATTAGACTAACACCAGACATCCCGCCATTAAACAAATGGACTAAAGCGAATAATACTGATGTAACAATGATGGCAAAGGTAATATTCGCTTTCTTTTCAATGTATCCCATTAATAAGCCTCGTACTGTTAATTCTTCAGCTATAGGTGCACATATTCCACCTAAAACAATAATTTCAAATAACATTTCTAAATATTCTATTACAGTATCAGCTTTCGTTATTTCAAAATGACCTGGAATAAAGACGCAATAAATGATGATATTTATAATCGGAATCAGTAAGCCAACTGATAGATAACTGAGTTTACTTTTAGGTAAGTTAATACGATAGTCACTTAATTTCTCTTTAAATCCTTTATTAATTAAAAGTTTAATGAATAAAAAGGTAAGTCCCACATAGGTGATACCATGTAAGATTGTTTCAAAAGATTTCAAATCTAACAAATGCCATAGTAAAGCAATATTTTGCGCAATGACTGTTAATACAAACGTCAAAATAATGACACAAATCATTTTTAAATACTTAATTATTAAGCTCATCATGTACCTCCCAAGTTGAGTTAGGAGACCTCACTATTAACTTGTAAAGATTTGTGTTATTGTACCGCACACGATAACTACCAAAATTAATACGAACCACCACTTTTGAGATAAGAAATCCCAAAAATTTAAATGTTCAGGATATGATTGTGATTCTTCTCTTTTATAAGGATGAGACGTTTGCCCTGTTAATAATTCGTCTGTGGAAATGTCAAAACGTTGCGCTAATTGCACAATCATTTGCGCATTCGGTTCAATCGTACCCTGTTCCCATTTGGAAACGGTTTGGCGTGTCGTGTGTAATTCAGTAGCTAATTGATCTTGAGTTAGATCATTCTCTTTACGATGTTTCCTAATCTGTTCAGCAAGTTTCATAGTTATGGTCACCTCTCTTCTAACTTAGCAAGTTCATATACAACTTTCCGCATACAAAATGGTGCATTTGCTTGAATTTCGCTAACATTTTGTTTCCAAAACTTAGCATATCATGTTACATCTTTTTCACTTAATAAAATCACGATATTTTACTAAGTTTGTTTGACACATAGTTTTAGTTAACCTAAAATAAAGATGATTTAATTAAAAAACCAACCCATCTCATAGGTTGGTGTCAAACTATAGCTAGATTTCTTTAGAGTTAGTGTCTCTAATTTTTCTTACTATTGATTTAATCCTTTATTACTGCAATAATAAAGGATTTTTATTTGTTTTTAATAAGGAATGTAAGTACTGAGTAAATTAAAATATTGATAGTTAAAACAAATTCTAAATTAAAATCAAAAATTAATATCAATTGCTATTATCACCTCCTACACACGTAAGAAATGATTAATCTAGTTACAATTTAATATAATTATACTTAAGTTGTTGCTGTATTAAAAGTAACTATTACGTGACAAAAGTTCGGAAAATCGTCTTAAAGCTTGATATATCAGTATCAAAATTTAATAAATAATTATTTCCCACTAATTTATGAAATCTATTTACTTTTCAAAGATTATAAAATTACAAATTAGCCCGCTAAACAATAAATTATTTAGCGGACCATGTTAATCAGTATTTGACGGATTTTATATCTTTACGTTTTCTAATAAATGCTAACCCCAAACCACCAAATAACACTGACCATAACGTTGTGTTTGTTTCAGTTTGACCTGATTTTGGCAGTTCTTTTTTTACGTTATCAGACGAAGTATTTGCATGGTTTGACTTATCAGATACTACACTTCTATAGTTAGTTACCACTACGTGATGACTTGAAGATTTAGTGCTTACCACACTCGAGTTATGAGTGTTAAAATTTGTTATTTGTTTATCATGGCTATCTTCTTGATGATTTGCATGGGCACTATGATTAATATTGTGTGAAGCACCTTTACTCTCTACTTCTTCATGTGATTGTGCACTTGTATCATTGTTATCTTCTTGATCTGAGATAACTTCGTCGCTATCATCTTCAAAAATGTCACCGTCAATTTCATAAAGTGGTTCTATGCCCTCATCATTTCCATTAGTGTCATCAGAAGAATGGTTGTCTTCATCATTATTTGAAGTATCGTCACCGTTATCAGGTTGTTCTCCATTATCTACATCATGATCTGTATTTGAACCATCATTTTCAGAAGGTGGGTTAGGCGTTGTATCGTCATCATTAGACTCCCCGTTGGTATTTCCCGGGTTATCACTATCTTCTCCATCATCACTTTCTTGATCACCTGTTAAATCTTCTAATTCCCAAGCAGATGTTGTGCCAGACAATTCGAATGACGCGATTAACATTGGTTTACCGTTTGGACTGTCTTCAGCACTTTCAAACGTAATGCCCTCAGGTGAAATATCTTTATTATCTGGGTCGTATAAATATTTCACAAAATACGGTTCATTAGGATTAGTAATATCATAAATCATAATACCACCAACACGTTCTAGACCGACAAATGCATATGAATGACTACCTACTTTACCAACGACCACATTTTCAGCCTCTGGACCTTTATCATCACTTCGGTCATCTACTTTAATGTCATCAGCTGTTTCATAATTAGCATTAAAGCGTTCAGGTAATAAATCTAAGACGCGTTGCTCAATATCGCTACCACTGTCATAAATCATTTCTAAATCGGAAGCTCTTAAGATAGAGAATGAACGACCACCACAAGATACAAGCGCATTGTATTTACCATTACCATCTTTAAACGCATGCGATGTCGTAACTTTCAAACGACCCAATTGTTCGTCATCAAACAAGCCATTTTCCACCATATCATCTAGTTCTGCTTGCGTGTAGCCTTGATAATAACGTACATCCAATTGAATATCATCTTTCAATTTCTTCACACGTTTTTCTTCAGAATAACCCTCATAATCTTGAGAATCTCCTTCGTTCGCAATTAATAAATAGGTTTCGCCATTGTAGTCATACGTATCGATGCCATCTGGTTGTAATAATCCTAATACTGGCACACGACGCAACTCAGATTTACCATCTTCATCTGATACATCCATTGCATTTTGTGCTAGCGAATGATCTTTGTAAGGCAACCCTTTCACTTGGACAATTTGTCCTTTCGCGATATCGACCTTCGCAATGGCACTGACTTCCTGTAATGTGACATAGGCATATTTACTTTGACTATCTACCGCAATATATTCTGGTTCAATATTTAAGTAAGCATCTTCCGCATTAGGACCTAACGCACGAATACCTTCTTGATGTTCTTTCGTGAACATTGCTGTACGGACATTATTGGCATTCACATTAGCTGGGCCACCTGTCACATCAATGACTGACACAGAGCCTGGTGGGTTAACAGTGTAATCGTCGCTCGGTTCTCCTTCGTTAGCTACTAATAAATATTTACCATCTTTAGAAAAAGTGACCATATCAGGAAGACTGCCTACCGTCACATTATTGATGTAATCACCATTTGAACCGTAGAATACAACATGTCCTGGCTTCGTCTTATCCACTGCTGGCGCAGACACGGCTACATAATCTCCGCTCGGATGTACTGTTACACTCGTTAAATCACCCGCTTCAATTCCATTATCTTGTAGATAAATACGCTTCACTAAATTAATTGCGCCATCCTTTCCAGGATGTTTCACATCAATAATATCCAACGCTTCTTTATCGCCATTTACCGAATACGCATAGCCATTCTTCGGATTGTACTTCACAATTTCTGTGCCACCCTTATCAAAGTCCGCACCACTTGTATAACGCCCCTTATGCGTAATATTTAACTGATCTTGACCAGTTCGAGACGCATTCTTTGTACGTTGTGCTGACGTCCATTCAGGCGTTGTAGAAAGAATTGCTTTCGGTTGTTGATCTTGCGTGTTCGCATCACGTTGCAATGCTTTGAAGAGCACTTGTTTTTGTTTCGGAGACATGTGCTTCATTTGTGTTTGAGGTAGGTCCGAAACTGCTACATCACTCTCTTCTGTAGCCGTTACTTTATTCATTTCTTCTTTTGAAAAAGGTTGTGTGCGAGTACGCGTTTCATTAGTATTTGTTACTTCTTCAGTTGACGTTACATTGGATTGAGATACCTCAGAATTTGCTTTTTGGTTAGTTTGTTGTGTCGTATTACTTTTTTCTGATTGTTTGTTTTCAGTAGTTGGTTGTGTTGGTTTTTTAGTTTCTTTTGTAGGTGCTTCTTGCGTGTTGCTTTGTGAAGATGTTTCTTTAGTTTCATGTTGAGGCTGTACTTCAGTTTGTGATTGTTCGTTTTTAGGTTGAACTTCTGTAGTTGATGTCTCTTGTGTCATTACTTCTTGTTTAGAAGTGGGGTGTGTCTTCCCCTGTGTAGATTGTTCAGTCGAAGGCACTTCTTGTGTCGTAATATCATCAGATGCTTTATTTTGTTGTGTTTTTGGTTCTTCTGTAGATTGTTCTGATGTTTCATTACTTTGAGTATCATTATGTATAACTTCGTTTGACTCAGTATCCGCCTCGTTTGATTGCGTTTTCTCAGAAGAAGCATCTACATTTGTCTTTGTTACTTTTGTTGCTATCGCTTTGTTTTGTGGTTGTTCCACACGTTGTGTTGAGGCTTCATGACTCGGTTGTTCTTCAGTTGATAGCGCTTGTTCCGTTGAAACCTTTTCAGAAGTGTTCGCCTCATTACTCTCTGCAGCAGACGCTTGGCCTCCACCTAAAAATAATAAACTCCCAACTAAAATAGATGCTGTCCCAATTGAGTATTTACGAATCGAAAACGACTCACGCTTATTCCCTAACTGTTTCTTATCCATAAAAAATCCCCCTGTAAGATAAAAGTGTATACACCACCATCTTACAAGAGGAATATTTATGGATTATTTGAAGCGAGTAAAGAAATGGTAAATTTCAAAAATGCTATTTTTTAACCTTGTACCCTACTGGATCAAATTGGAAACTATTTAATATTTCTTCTGCCATATATATTTCAATTTCACCAACTTTTTTATCCATATTAAAATTATATACTCGGTATAAGTAGGCATTTTCTTTATATATTTCAAAAAATGTTTTCTCATTTTGAGAAATGTAGAATGGTGTTTCTTTTTTACCAGAAGTAGTCTTGACTTCAATATAAATAATTTCTTTTTTTTCATTTACAGAAGCAATATCATAGCCTGCCCCATCGCCCTCTATCTTCGAAGTATGATAAACCATTCCAGGAGATAGCCCTAATTTTTCAAGTTTATCAATTTCATTTTTTAAGACAAAATCTTCTCCAGCCTTGCCTAGTAAACTTTTTTTGATACGTAAATCCTCAAAATCAATTTTCCTTGCCGTAAAAGTCTTTCTTCGACTTTTACGATTTTCAGCCTCATTACGATCAATACTTTTGACTTTTTCGTTTTCAGAATTAATTGTAGCAAGATTATATTTATATTTATCTCTACCTTTAGAATCATCCATAGTTAATGTTACGCCTTCTGGAAAAATAAATTCTCCCTCTTTTTCTAGAATGCCTTTTTTATGTAAAGCTACGTTGCGAATAGTTTGAGTATATCTTTCATCATTTCTAGTCTTTATTATCTCTAAATCAGCATCAGTCAACTCATAGACCTCTTCAATATGATTTATAACCTCTCTAGTAGTCAATTCCCCATAATAATCTAATAACTGCCTAATTAATCTTGGAACTTCTTCTTCTCTTAAAAAATTCAATTTAGTTACCTCATTTTTATTTATACAATGTGCTATCACATTAATGTAAATTATTTTAATTTACAAATATTTCGATATTTTCATTTATTTTTGTTTGCCATTCTATATAATCATCAACATTAATAGAAGCTGTTGCACATACATTTAATAAGTTATAAAAATCATTTATGTCTCTTTCATTATCATAAATATTTTTTATAATCTCAGTGTATTGCTTTATAGTCAAAGGTATAACTGGAATCGGTTTTCCTAACCAACTTGTTTTTGAAAGTATAAAATATTGCCACAAAGTTCTTTGATTTATAGTTGATGAGATAAATAGCCCTAAGGTATTATTTTTATTATTCTTTTTAATTTGATTAACATGGTCTATTACAGATGAAGCTTCATGTTCCCACTGAACCTTCCCAGTCATCAATGATACCTCAGGAACAATTGTAAATTCTTTAGTATATAGTTCCATATCCGGTGTATTATTCAAACCTGGGGCAAATGCTCTTGGAGTCAAATCTTCTTCCATTTTAAAATTAGGTACTACCTTTTTCTCTCCATTTATACTAACTAACGATTTCCAAGTGTTAACTTCAAGCCACAATGCACTCATATCATTATCATTTAATATGATATCAAAACGTTCAATAATTTCTTTTTTTGCTTCTTTAGTTTTTGAAACTACTTCAACAAAATGTTCTTGATTTCTAATCATCAATTTATTAGATAAATCATTTTCAATATCTTTTAATCGTGTTATAGATTTAGTAGTTTTAATTTCATCAGATAATTCTTTTATCTCTTCCTTATTTAAAATATTACTTTCGTAATTTTCAAATTCTTCTCTCACTCTCATAAACGAGTTTTCAACTAATTTCTTTCTTTCAATAAAGTTATCCCATGGAAGAGTTATGTTCCCAATTGCTCCATACCATTCTAAATCATCTCTTGAGGAAACTTCAGAATATGTGATATTCCCCTTAGTTTCAACTTCTTTTTTTGGTGGCTTTTTAAATTTAAATTTTTCAGAAACTAATAAGTCAAACTTCTTTTTAAAAAGATCTTTTACTCTTACTTTTGTATATTTACCACGACCACTTGTAATAAAGAAGTCTGTATATGAAACTGCTCTTAAAAAAGCATCTGTATAATCTTCCCATGATTTTAAATATGTACCCTTATCAAAATATTTTTCCCAAATATTTTTATGGATAAGTTCAACTTTTTTATTATCATTCTTATTATTTATGATTGATCTATCATTATATTGAGTTCTAAATTCATTTATAGCTTCTAAAGCTATTTTATATTTTTGAGGAGTAGTCACAGCAAACATATATGCTAACTCAAATCTAGAAAGGTAATTAAATTCATTAATTAATTTAATGAATATTTCAAACGGAAATATTCCTTCCTCATCTTTATTAGTTATTACATACATTTTTATCAGTTGTACTAAAAAATCTTCAGGTGTAAATGTATTTTCAATAATTCTTTTTCCTGCTTCTGTTATAAATGGACCTTTATTTTCTCCACGCACACCTAAAAAACCAAATTGTTCAGCAGTAGTATAAACTTGCCTCACTAATGATTCCTTATCTCTTGACCCTTTCTGTTTACCTGTTATAAAATCTTTATAAGGTACTCCTACTACTTCATCGTCAGGAACTTCCTTATCATTCTCATATGTCCAACGAATTTTTCTTCTTAGTTGTGGATTCAATTTCAAATCCCAGCTTTCTCCCTGGTGCTGATAAAAATATGGCAACCAATTAATTAACACCTGTATACTTCTTGGAGCAGTTCTCCACGAAATATTCACCTTTACACTCATAACTTCTTCACCTAGACTTAATTATTTAATACTTATTTATATTTTAATAATATCATTATTTATATATAATTAAGTAGTTATATTAAATATTACATGTTTTTTAATACAATGTTTAATTATGGAGGACCAATAATGACCCTAATAAAATGGCCTGGTGGCAAAAGTCGCGAAATCAAAGAATTTGAAAAATACATTCCCGCTTTCAACAGATATATAGAACCAATGGTAGGTGGAGGTGCAGTATTCTTTTATTTAAGCCCAAAAAAAGCATTAATTAATGATATCTCAACTAATTTGATGATGTTCTATAAATTTGTTAAAGAGCAAGATAGTTTATTTAAAACTATTTTATTAGACTATCATAACTCGTTCTCATATTTTTATAATGTATCTCTTGAAAATATAAAATTACTAGAACTACACTATATCAATCAAACTACAATAACCGAAAAAGAAATTTCTAGTATTTTTGACGTTAATAAGTTTTCTGATTTTATTCCTAATACTGCAATGTTTCTTTCATATTTAACAAACTCTATGAACGACAAAATCAGAAGGTTATATAGAAATAATCAAAAAAAACCTATGAATGATGAAGATATTCACAACAACCTACTTACTGGTATTACTAGCGGTTATTATTTATATTTCAGAAAAATTTATAATGATATTCAATTAAATACAGCAGATTTTGATTACACTCATCAATATAAAGCAGCAAACTTTTATTGGATAAGAGAGTATTGTTACGGTTCAATGTTTAGATACAATAAAAATAACTTATTCAATATACCTTATGGTGGAATTTCTTATAATAAGAAAAACTTTCTAAAAAAAATAAATGAAATCTTTAATGATAATATGAGAAGCACATTCGAAAGCACTGAATTATATAATAATGATTTCGAAAGTTTTTTAAACTCAGTTTCTCTTAAAGAAGATGATTTTATATTCCTTGATCCTCCTTATGATACTAATTTTAGTGATTATGAAAATCGATCATTTGATCAAAATGATCAAGTTCGATTAAGAGACTTTTTAATTACAGTACCTTCTAAGTTTATGTTAGTAATTAAAAATACAGAATTTATATTCAATTTATACAATAATGAACATTTTAATTTTATAAATTTTGAGAAAAAGTATACATATAATGTACGCTCTAGAAATGATAGAAACGTCTCTCATTTAATAATTACTAATTACAAATTATAATTAATTTACAAATGATATTTATTTTAAATTTTATTTGTAAAATGTCTCTTATAAAATCAAGTGCGCACGTCACCATCTTATGAGAGACATTTTTTTATTATAGCTTCTTTAATATATAAATTTTATTATTCAACACAATGCGATATGTTTATAATTATTTTTATTTTATAAGTTAGTTATCATACTCAAATGATAAAAGTTGACCTTTATTTCTACAGAAGATTTAATTGTCTAAAATATAATCAATTTTTTCTTTTACGTATTTCTTTCCATACTTATCAACAACTTCATTAGTAATTAAAATTGTTAAGTTTTCCTTTGATCGAGTTAAACCTACGTATAAATAATTATTCATTTTATTATTTTCTTTTTTTAAACCAACTAAATATGGAAATAGTTCATTTGAAATAATAAACAAACAGTTTTCATTATCTAATCCTTTAACTTTATCTATAGATTGCACTATTATTCCTTGTTCATCATAGTCATTGATAGACTTTTCAAAAGTTTCCATAGCTTCATGTAATTTTGCCCATTGTTTATTATTTAGTTTGTAATCTAAACGCCTTTCAATTGCTTTTATAATTAATTTCTTATCATTATTAGTTTTAATACTTTTTTGAGTCTCTGATAAAAGAAAATATAGAGTCGTTTCTTTTTTTATATTTGATAACTCCGTTTCATTTACTATAATTTTTAACTCATGTGTTAAAGAAGAATTATCTTGCACATTATCATTAAATACAAATCTTTTATTTTTTTGATATATATATTGTAGTCCAAATGCAAATTCGCTCATATATTCATTGAGGTTAATATCATCTTCAAATATAAAATTGATGTTTCCACCAATTTTAATACTATTTTGTTGTTGCTTGTTTTCTACATATTTATTAGAAAATGTAACATGCTCAATTGGGCATCTATAATTAATATTTATAAAATTAGCATCTTTTTGTTCATCCACGATTTTTTTAAATACATTTCTCCCTCTCAAGTCTTGCTTAGGGTCTCCAATTAAATTAATTATTATGTTGTGCTTTTCAAGCTCGCTAAGAACAAATTTACATTTCTCATCAATATCTTGGGCTTCATCAATATAAATCGAATCTATATATTTCGATAGTAAATTTATTATATTTTTTCTTTTTTCTTTGATTTTTTTATTATCATTACTCTTTCCACATATAAGATATTGAGCTTCGCTTGTTATTTCTTTAACATGAATCATTTCTAATTTTTTTAATTCTTTAATTTTATTATTTTTATACATGGGGTTTGTGGGTAAATTTATAACACTAACTGACTTGAACTTTTGGGGATAAACTAAGTGATAGAAAGGGAAGATAAATTGTTGTAATAAAAAAGAGTGAATTGTCATAACTTTAATCCTTTGAGGAATCGTGCCGTTTCTTTTTTTTAATTCTTCTTTTATTTTATTACAAGCAGAATTAGTAAATGTGATTACAAAAATATATTTCTTATTATCTGTCATTTTAGAATATTCTAATACATCTTTAGCCATTTTCGTTGTTTTACCTGCACCAGCTCCCGCCACTGTTATATTCATAATTTCTCCCCATTTTGTATAAAGTGTATAACATCATTAATATGCTTTGGCATCTTTATATCTGTTAATAAGTCTTCTCCAATATCTTGACAAAATCTCAACATTGTATCTGCTTTCTTACTTTTCCATTTATCTGACAAGTCTTTAGCGTTTTCTATATCTCCCCATTGATGTTCTTGTTCAAAATATTTCTTTAAAATCATATAATTTTCATCAGTGTTAACAATTTCATCTTCTAAAGTATAATATCGTGTTGTTTTAACATATATATTTTCATAATCATTATAAACTTCATGAGCTTTTAGTGCTTTCGGTTGATTATCATAGTCTCTAATTATTCCTAATTTATTCTGTGTACCTTCATTTACTAATAACCAAATAGGCATCATGTCTCTAAAGCCTTTATGATTAAGAGTGATTACTTCAATATCATTTAGTTCATTTGAGTGAGTACTTAAGAAATTCTTTATTAATAATTCTTCAGTTGGTCCCTCCACTAATATACAGTTTCTTGAAAATAGAAATTTCAAAAAATCTAAATTAGGTTTTTTTGATAAATAGTTAATATCTTTATTTTCTAATTCTTGCTTTAATGATTTAGCTTTTCCGTTATTAAATATAACAACATTTTCTAATTTTAATTTGTTTAAAAATTCTTGGCTATGAGTTGAAATGAATATTTGTAACTGTGCATCCTCTTTGGTTATTGCATTAATATAACTAGCTAAAAGTCTTTTATTGCTAATACTTAAATGTGCTTCTGGTTCCTCAATTGTTAATACATTTAAAGCTACATTCTTTTCTAATGAAAGGGCATTCATCATTACAAACAAATAAATTAAATTTCTATATCCTAATCCTTGAGTATCTAAGTATTCTTCACCATAACCAAGGCGCACATTATTAAGTAAAGATTTTATAGTAGGTATATTAGGGAGTAATGTTATTTCTTCAAAAAATTCTTCGGCATTATTAATAAATGAATCTGTTTGCCAATTAAATATCCCGTCAATACTCTCTATATTTTTCAATTCACTTAAAAAGTTTTCATATGATGTTTCAATTCTTGTTTTATCGTGAACTTCTAATTTACTGTTTAACAAGGTAACTAATGATTTTGAACCTAATTTAGTAGGTTTATTAGAAAATTCATCTCTTTCTGCAGCTAAAGAATTATATTTAAAATATGATAAATCTGATAGCGAAACATTATCATCTTTTAGGGGATTTATAATTTTATATGAATAATATTCTAAAGGAAGAAGATTCATTTTAATTATATTAATCTCATCATTTTTTTCTAATACTTCAGCTACATATTCAAATAACTCTTTAGGATTATCTACCATGAATTCATATTTAATTGATGCTACAATATTTTCTTCATCTATTTCCTTTAACCAATTACGTACAAAATATATTTCTTCACTATTACTAATTTCAAAATCTAATATTACTTGAACATTAGGGATTATGTCTTTAAATTTATCAACCTCTATATTTCCACTAATTATCTCACTTTTATTTTTTTTTAGAAAATTAAAGTAATCTTCTTTTGCTTCTTTATTTATATCTTGCCAATTCAATAATTTATTTACATAACCAGTTTCATGATTAATTAAAGGTAAAGTTAAAGCTTTTAAAAAATTACTTTTACCACTATTATTATCCCCAATTAAAACTACGTTATCATTTAAACTTATGTTTATATCTTTAATATTACGATAATTTTTAATAACTACATTACTTATTTTCATAATGCACCTCACCTATAAAATATCTTATATAATAAAAATTAAGTGAATATTTATATTAATTTTAGTTTAAAAAAAGGATTTCTACAATGTATTTAGTAGAAATCCATATCATCACTTAATCTATTCCACCGAATTCAACGCACTTAGCATGTCTGTCTTACTTATTTTTCGTGCCATGATGAGCATGACGATGAAGGCGAAGACGAGTGTTAACACGGTTGATAGGCCGAGGTTGGTCCAGTAGAGTGTCATGTCTGCCATGGCTTTGTTTGGTGGTAGTGTGCTCATGATGAATTGGTGTAGTTTATAACCACCTATGAAGCCGACTAGTATATCTGAAATGGTTAATAATATTGTTTCACAATAAACGATCATGAAGTTTTCATTTTATAGAAACCTATGACTCTCAAGATTGCAAGTTATCATGAATGTTCTATGACATTAATGTTAGTCATAATAAATACTTTAACAACGAACTTCTGAATATCCAATCAGAAATTGAATAAGGCACAAAATAAGCCAAATGAACACAAGATAGGGTTCATTTGGCTTCTTGTATAAGAATCAACTCATCAATTCAAATATAAAATTAGCTACATAGGTTTCTAAAAATGCTGCAATAATGATTAATGGTAATGCGATCAATACATAAAATTTGATAACGTTGATTAAGTTATCTTTTATTGCGTAGTTTTCTTTTTTACTTTTCCTAAAGAGATTGGTAAAGCGACGTGTGATGGCTTTGTTCAACATATACAATGCACTTGCTAAAATGCAAAAGCCCATGATTTCAAATGTATAGTGTGGAATGAAGGCTATACTCCCTATCACCCCTTTATGTACATCAAAACTCAGAAGAAAGCCTAATAGAATTCCAGGCATAATAATGGTAACCACTAGATTAATCAAATACAGATAAGGTATAGGTAGTAAGGCCAAGATAAACATTTGTAGCGGAACTCGGAAACCATTATTAACGATATACTTCCAAACTTTTTCAAGTCCTTTAGTGTTGCCAATTTCTTCACTCGCATTTCCCATATTTTTCAATTCATTGAAAGACGGATGAACAAAGTAACAGAATATCGTGGTAATGATTAAACAAATGGTAGCAACTATGAATATTTTTACGGCACGTTTAATAATGTCCAAATCAAATGATTTAAGCATAAGCGACCTCTCTTTCATCTCTTATACTAACAAACATAACATGAGCCTGGAACATAAATAATATGATGATGCTATTTTACAAATTCGCAGTAGCTGACTAAAATGAAAAGGCGATTAAATCAAGCTTTTTCCAGTACTAATCATCCTTGTGGGCGGGCCCCAACAAAGAGAATTTCACTAAGAAATTCTACAAGCAAAGCAAGTTAGGAGTGGGACGACGACTTTAAAAAGAATTCTGTCCCACTCCCCCTTCAACTATTTCTAGCAAAGGAGTCAAGATATATTGATCAGTCTTGCTTAAAGAATTTTTCCACTATCGTTTTAGAAGCTGTGCCTTTTTCAAAGGTACAGAAACGATTGTAAAAGACTTGATATTTATCATCATACTCTTCTTGTACGTTAATAATATTGTTTATTGCTTCGATTAAGCCATCATTTGTTTTAATTAATGGACCTGGTGCTTCTTTTTCAAAATCGAAATAAAAGCCACGTAATTTGTTTTTATAAAATTCTAAGTCATATGTGAAGAATAATAATGGTTTCTTTGTATTTGCAAAATCAAACATGACTGACGAATAGTCTGTGATGCATATATCTGTAATTAAATAAAGATCACTGATTTCTGGATATTTAGTACCATCGACGACAAAATCATTTAGCGATTCACTTAAATTTAACGCGTTACTAATAATAATATGTGGGCGTAAAATGAGAATATATTCATCTCCAATACTTTCCTTCAATCTTGGTAAGTCAAGTTTTAGATTGATGATGTGTTTTTTGGCTTTATTAATTTCGTCATCTCTAAAAGTCGGTGCGTATAAAATGATTTTTTTATTACCTTCAATACCTAGTTTTTGCTTGATTAATTTTTTCTTCTCTGTCATGTCAGTGTTTTCCACATTATAAAAGACATCATTTCTTGGGTAACCTATCTCAAGAATTTCTTTTTTGAAATCGAATGCTGTTTTAAAGCACGCGCTTGCATAAGGACTTGGAGAAATTAAATAATCCCAATTTTTAATGGCTCGATTCACTCTATTTTTATAATTTGCATCTCGTCCTTGGAATGTTTCAACATCGTTTAACATTTTTTTCAACGGTGTCCCATGCCAAGTTTGTATATAAATCGTATCTTTATGTTTTCTAAGATAGTGTGGGAAGTTTTGATTGTTTATCCAATATTTCGCTCTAGATAAGTAATAGAAATATTCCGGTGACAATCTCTTAACTGTTTTCACATTCGGATCATTGAATGGATAAAGCGTATTAGTAGCCCAAACGATTTGATATTTCTTATTATATTTCTTTAATTCGTCATATATAAATTTCGGACTATCGCCCACTAATTTCCCTACATTACTTTCAAACACAATTAGATCTTTCTTCACAGGTAATAAGCGTGTTAATCCCGTGTTAAATTTTTCCATAACTTTAAAGTATTTTTTATCTTTTCTAAAACGATTAACTACATGTTGCGAAAGAATATCATACTTAATTTTACTTTTCACTTTACTCGTCTCTCTAAAGTTAGTAATTGCATCAAATATTCGCTCACAATTGTTTCGATCTTTATACGCAATAAATCGATCAATACGTTTCTCTAATGCCTCATTGATTTTAAATTGTTTCTTCTGTATATTATCCAGTTCTCTTTCTAATTTATCTTGAGCATTAACAATGATTCCCGGTAATTCTTTTTCTATATCAATATGTGACGCTTCTTTTCCTAAAAATTCATTTCTATCAAATTGATAATAGATCACTGGTTTATTTAAAAAACTAAAATCAAAGGCAACACTTGAATAATCTGTAATCATTAATTTACTTTCTTTTATCAATTTCTGAACATCTATATCCCCTTGCTTAATACTCGTAACATAGCTTGGCACATCAAAATAATCAATAAAAGGTTGCATATTAGGGTGTAAACAGAAAATTATGTCCGTACCTTTGTTAGCTATTTCTTTTAATTTCTGACTATGAAGCAAATCGTTCATTCGTTTTAAATATTCCGATGTTTGTAATCGATCAATACTCGTTAACCAATCTCTCCATGTTGGAATAATTAAGATTTGATTTTTAACTTCTACATTAGGATTAAACAATTCATCAAATCTTGCTAATCCTGTAACAGCAACTTGATTACTGAAGAAATTCAAATCTCTTACAACGATTTCTTTTTCTCTCTTAGAACTCGTGATAAATAAATCAACATTAAAATCTTTTAACTGGTTACCATTGATGTTGCTTAAGTTTTTTGTACCTAAAACCCCGTGCTGTAAAAATACTTTAACGGCTTTTATTTTGCGTGTATAAATTTCACTCGTTGTAGGATAAATTAATTCCGGATGATGCGTAGTACAAATGTAATCTGCTTTAAGCATAATTTTGAAATGTTCCGCTGAATTATAGAATATGACATTTCCGAAAGGCAAAACATTTTCAGCTTCTTTAGAGTCTTTTTCAATAATATAATAAACAGGCTTATCTGGGTGATATGTTCTCATATATTTAAAGAAGTGATAACCATTGTCCTGAGCTTTATATGATTTCTCACCAATTACCCAAATCTTTTGATTTTCCTTTTTTAAGAAGTTGGGACGTTTTGGTCTTTTTAACTCATCCACATATGTTAAGTAACTATCGATGTCATACGTATTAATTCTAAAAGATAAATTACGACCTTTCATCGTGAAATAAGGTGTAAGTGACACTATATTACCGTTAAACTCAGTGATTATTTCACCCTTTAATAGCTTTTCCGCCATTATTCTAGGATTTCCAATTTTTATTCTTAAATTCTCCGATGATTCTAGTACTTTAATACTTAAGTAAATATCTATAATATCCTCATTTTTATATTCATACTTCATGAATTCTATCAAATCTTTGTAGATATCTACCGAAAAATTATAAGTCGATGTATTTTTCGTCTTTCCAATTTCTTCAAGATTGATATTTACGAATGTTTCTCTGTCAGTCAGTCTCGTTTTTATTAATAGTTGCACAGTTTCTAATGTGGAATTCAGTATCGCAAACTGACCTTTTATACACGCTGCAGTGTTGTTTATTTTAATATTATCAATGTGTCTTCTTGAAAAATATGTTTTATTTAAATCAACTTCATCCAATGATAAGTGTAAATAGCCATTTCTAGTAATATAGGGTTGTATTTTTATATCCTCATCGGCATCAATGAGCACTTCAGTTAAATCCAAAACTTCAGACTGGTTATTCGTAACTTTCAAGTTACGTTGCGTTGTTAAAATCGGCGTTGATTCTTCTACTATTATGTATAATTTTTTATTTTCATATTGAATAAATTGTTTAGCAACTTCTATTAAATCTATTTGAAAATGTAAATCCCCATTAGTGTCTTCCACATCTATTGAATCAAATTCGTTTTTTACGTAGAGCTTTTCAATCTTATTAATAGGATTCTCAAAATAGATATGTAGTATTGATCCATCTTGCTTAATAGTTTGCAATTAAACCCCTTCTTTCCGCTAAAATCAAATTCCCATAATATTACAATGGTTTTCTATTATTTTTTTAATTATTTATAAATATATCTACTTTTGAATGGTCATATGCGTTAAAATACAAATGTAATATTAAATAGTAACCAAAATATATAAATCATCAATTATTATATCATAATACATGTAATTACTTTTAATATTTTTATAAATATAAATTTTTATATTTACTACAATTTAAAGGGGTTAATAAAGTGAAAAAGTTAATTTTAGTTTTCAACAGTGTCTTATGTTTAATGTTTTTCTTTAAATATAGACAACTTAAGAAAGATCATCATTTTTACTTAACAAACATTGAATCTGAAGATGATAAATTGAATGAAATGGGCATGTATAAAGATAAAGATGGAAATATTTATCCAATAGAAGAGGCAATTGAATGAATCAAACAGTTTAATTAATCTCACTTATACATAACTAAGTTTTGAAGATTATTAATTTTTATTCAGAAAAAAGGGAGCTGAACAGAATTCATATAGAATTCGTCGTCCACTCCCAGCTTGCTTTGCTTGTAGAATTTCTTGATGAAATTCTCTTTGCTGAGGCCCCGCCCGCAAGGATGACTAGAACTGAGAAAAGCTTAATTTAAGCGCCTTCTCAGTTCAGTCAGCTACTGCGAATTTGCAAAATAGCATCATTATATTTTTTATTCCCACGCCTTATTGTAATTATTCAGGTCTAGGGTTACGTTTCATTTTCACGTATTGAGAAATACTGTACAATACGATACCGAACCAAATGAGCGCGAACGTAACTAATTGTTGCGCATCAAAATGTTCTTTAAATGCGAAGATACCTAAGAAGAACATGATAGTTGGACCAACGTATTGAATGAATCCTGTTAGAGATAACGGAATACGTTTGGCACCGGCTGAGAATAAGATTAATGGAATGGCAGTTACTGCACCTGAGAACATCAACCAGAATGTGTCCATATTCAAACCTACTGATGATGTTCCAGTATTCCATAAATAAATCATATATATTAATCCTGCTGGCGCTGTAACGATACATTCAATCGCGATAATGCTTATGGCTTCAATTTTAACAATCTTCTTCAACAAGCCATAAATACCGAATGAGAATGCTAACATTAATGAGATGACTGGGAATTCTCCAACGCGAATCGTCATATACAGAACTCCGATTGTCGCAAAGATGATTGCTAGCGTTTCAAATTTATTGAATCTCTCTTTTAGGAAAATGAACGCCAATAATATACTTACTAATGGGTTAATATAATAACCTAAACTAGATTGAAGTACGTGTCCATTTGACACAGCCCAGATGAACGTTCCCCAGTTGATTGTGATCACATAACCAGCAATAATAATGACGATTAGTTCAATTGGATGTGAGAATAAATGTTTTAAATCACGTTTGAACGTTTGTGATTTCTTTAAAACTACGATCATTAGTATCATAAAGATCATAGACAATACAATGCGGTAAGCTAAGATTTCAAATGCACTAACGCCACCAATTAATTTCCAATAAATTGGCAAGATACCCCATAATACATAAGCACCTAACGCATATAGAATCCCTTTTTTAAATTCAGTATTGGAATTCATCCTAACCCTCCTAACGATATAACCCTGGAAATATGTTTTAATTAATAAAACTATGGTACCAATAGTTAAGAAAGTAAGGTATATAAATTGCTCAAAATCATTCAAATTCTTAGTAATTTAGGTTGAATTTATTTGAATTTAGACATCCCACCCCCTAACATCACACAACCCGAAGTCTCCCTTTTACCAAATAAAAAAGAACCAGCGCCTAGAAAGTCGCTGATTCTGACATAAATATTGATATTCAATTATCCACCAAAGAATAAATCGACAATATCACTCGTTCTATTATTATTTGTTTTGTAAAATTCCGTATAACCACAATTTTTACAAGTTATTGTTTTAAAGTTGTTATGCTGCACATCAAACATCTTAGATAGTCCAGATCCTGTTGCTGATAATGTTCCTTCTTCCACTTCCGTATGTCCACATTTCACACATCCGTTTCCTGTGTTTCCAGTCATAAACAACACTCCTTATATTGTTTCTTACTTGTTCTATAACCTGTTTCCTATCATTTAATCTTTAAATAAGTAATAACTTATTGCGCATTTAAAATATAACTAATGACATTTTTTCATTGCCATATTCAAACATTTTCAATGGAATTTCTCACATAATTATCATAAGTAGAAGGTTTTTACATTGGGCTTCAATATAGTTGTGAGACTCTCACCATGACCTTGTCACACCGTTGTCACAATTACTGTGACAAAGTCGCATTTTCTTTGTGTTGTAGACGCTTTCTTGTCCCATTACAATTGAATTATCAAATCAGAATAAAAAAGAGGTGTAGTTATGGCTCAAATAGAGACACAAGAGAAAAAAGGTCTCGGCCGTAAAGTTCAAGCGTTTGGTTCATTCCTTAGTAGTATGATTATGCCAAACATCGGTGCGTTTATCGCATGGGGCTTTATTGCTGCGATTTTCATTGATAATGGTTGGTTCCCTAACAAAGAATTATCTCAATTAGCAGTACCAATGATCACGTACTTAATTCCATTACTTATCGCATTTAGTGGTGGTCGTTTAATTCACGACTTACGTGGTGGTATCGTTGCAGCGACAGCAACTATGGGGGTTATTGTTGCATTACCAGATACACCAATGTTACTTGGTGCAATGATTATGGGACCACTTGTTGGTTGGTTAATGAAGAAAGTTGACCAATTCTTACAACCTAGAACACCACAAGGCTTTGAAATGTTATTCAATAACTTCTCAGCGGGTATTCTAGCATTCATTATGACAATCCTTGGCTTCAAATTATTGGCGCCAATTATGCAATTCATCATGCACATCTTATCTGTAGCAGTTGAATTCTTAGTACACTTACACTTATTACCAATCGTAAGTATCATCGTAGAACCAGCTAAAATTTTATTCCTTAACAACGCGATTAACCATGGTGTATTCACACCTCTTGGTACTGACCAAGCAGCAAGTGCAGGTCAATCAATTTTATTCGCAATCGAATCAAACCCTGGACCAGGTATCGGTATCTTATTAGCGTACATGATCTTCGGTAAAGGCACAGCGAAAGCAACTTCATATGGTGCAGGTATCATCCACTTCTTCGGTGGTATTCATGAAATTTACTTCCCATATGTATTAATGCGTCCATTATTATTCATCGCTGTTATTTTAGGTGGTATGACTGGCGTAGCAACTTACCAAGCAACTGGTTTTGGATTCAAGAGTCCAGCTTCACCAGGTTCATTCATCGTGTATTGTTTAAATGCACCTAAAGGTGAATTCTTACACATGGTATTAGGCGTATTCTTAGCAGCACTTGTTTCATTCGTAGTTGCAGCATTAATTATGAAATTTACTAAAGAACCTAAACAAGATTTAGAAGCAGCAACAGCTAAAATGGAATCTACTAAAGGTAAAAAATCTAGCGTGTCTTCTAAATTAACTGGTGCGACAACTGGTACTGGCGCAGCTGGCGTAGCTTCTAACAAAGCTGATGATGAAGATAAAAAAGAAGCTTCATCAGAGGACGAAGAAGAAGACTTACTTGATAACTACAACACTGAAGACGTAGACGCGCATGACTATAGCAATGTTGACCATGTTATTTTCGCATGTGATGCGGGTATGGGTTCTAGTGCAATGGGTGCAAGTATGTTACGTAATAAATTCAAAAAAGCAGGCATTTCAGACGTTAATGTTACAAATACTGCTATTAACCAATTACCAAATAATGCACAACTTGTTATTACACAAAAAACATTAACAGACCGTGCAATCAAACAAGTTCCAAACGCAATTCATATTTCAGTGGATAACTTCTTAAATTCTCCACGTTATGAAGAATTATTAAACAACTTGAAGAAAGATCAAGACAAAGCATAATTAAATAGTTTGGGAGTCGAACATATTATTTCTATCACTTATGTTCAGACTCCTTTCAAGGGGGACACACCATGTTAATGAGTACACGTGAAAAGGAAATCATTGAACTGCTAATTAAGTATTACGGTCAATACGTCACGATTTATGAAATTGCTCAACAACTTGGCGTGTCCTCTCGTACTATTCATCGTGAATTAAAAAGCATTGAAACCTACCTCCAAGGCTTCAATATGACACTTGAACGGGCAAATAAAAAAGGGATTAAGTTATCTTGTGATGATGATCAAATCCAGCTGTTAAAACAAGAAATGGCACAACACGATACCATTGACTTGTCTGTTGAAGAACAAAAGGCAATTATTCTGTATGCGCTCATTCAATCAAAACATGCTGTTAAGCAATATAGCTTGGCTCAAGAAATTGGCGTATCTGTTCAGTCATTAACCAAATTGCTTGATGACCTAGAGAATGATCTCGCTAGCTATCAACTTATCCTTTATCGCAAGCGTGGTGAAGGGGTATATCTTGATGGCCCCGAATCAAAGAAACGTGAGTTCTTAAGTCAATTGATGGTCAACAATTTGAATAGTACAAGTGTTTACTCGGTTATCGAGAACCACTTCGTCTATCAATCGATTAATCAATCACAACAAGCTTTAGTCGACCTTGATAGCATATTTAAGATTGAACGTATTTTAATGGATTACCTAGGCCAATTGCCTTATACCTTAACAGAATCGAGTTATCTGACCTTAACCGTCCATATCGTGTTAAGTATTGCGCGTATTCAAAATGGTGAATATGTATCGATTAATGAAGATATTCATAATTCTGTAAAAGACACATTTGAACATCAAATTGCCACAGAAATTGCGAAACGTATAGAGACACTATACGATATCGACTTTAACCAAGCGGAAGTTACTTTTATAACAATTCATTTACGTGGTGCAAACCGTCGAACAACCTCCAAGATGTTTGAGAATAATGAATTTGACGACCGTAAAATACAAGCATTTGTAAATCGTGTTGAGCGCTTATCAGGCCAATCATTTGAAGACTATGCAACACTTGTTCATGGATTATCATTGCACATTAATCCAGCGATTAATCGTTTGGAAGCAAACATTGAGACGTACAATCCACTTACCGAGATGATTAAGTACAAGTATCCTCGTCTCTTCGATATTGTACACAAGGCCATCGATCAGACATGGCCGGAGTTAGTCTTCCCGGATAGTGAGATTGCCTTCATCGTCTTGCATTTTGGTGGCTCCTTGAAAAGTCAGTCCACCCAACTTCTACATGTTTTAGTTGTCTGCAGTAGTGGTATTGGAACAAGTCGATTGTTGGCAACACGATTACAACAATCTTTTAATGAAATAGAGAAGATTACACAAGCGTCCGTCAGTGATTTGAAAATGTTAAATCTAGAGGATTACGATGGCATTATTTCAACGGTTAAATTGGATATCACAACGCCATTTATTACCGTCAATCCATTGCTACCAGAATCCGATGTGACGTATGTAGCATCATTCTTAAAGACAACCGAGCATAAAGCGAAACAACATGAAGAGAACGAAATGAAGCATTCGATTCAAGACCCTGATAAAGTGGTCATGAACATCGAACACGGCTTAACATTGTTGAACTCTATGCAATTTGAATACAAAGATGTAACTATTTGGAATCATCATTTAGCTGACTATCTTGAGGAACATGGCGTCATTGCGCCGAATAGTCAGACGTCATTCGCTGAGCTGTTGCAAGATAAATTAAATCAGAATCCTGGTTGGATATTGCAACCCTATCCTGTTGCAATTCCACATATGAAGGATGATTTAATATTACGCCCTCTCATTTTAATCACGATATTAAATGAAAGTTTGGGCATGCAAAGTACTCAAAATGACCTTTTCAAAATTAAATATATGGTTAGCCTATTCATCCCAAATAATGATGAAATGGCACAACTTGTTGGGGAATTATCTGCTGAATTAGGACATCATCTCGAGCAAATTGATGACTTCATGCAAGACCCTGACGCTATGAAACACATATTGAGAGATAGCTTTTTAAAACGAATTCAAAACCAATTAACTTAGGAGTGTATAAAATGACTGAATTATTTAGCAATGACAATATCTTTTTAAACGTATCTGTAGGAAGCCAAGACGAAGCAATTGAAAAAGCTGGTCGTGCTTTAGTAGATAACGGTTCTGTAAACGAAGCGTATATCCAAGCAATGAAAGAACGTGAACAACTTGTTTCAACATTCATGGGTAACGGTTTAGCAATTCCTCACGGTACTGACGAAGCTAAAGGTGATGTATTAGCATCAGGTTTAACATTACTACAAATTCCTGAAGGCGTAGATTGGAACGGCGAAACAGTTAAGGTTGTTGTTGGTATCGCTGGTAAAGATGGCGAACATTTAGACTTACTATCTAAAATCGCAATTACATTCAGTGAAGAAGAAAATGTTGATCGTATCGTCAACGCTAAATCTGCTGAAGAAATTAAACAAGTCTTCGAGGAGGCTGACGCATAATGAAAGCTGTACACTTCGGAGCTGGAAATATTGGCCGTGGATTCATCGGCTATATTCTTTCAGATAACAACATTGATGTAACATTTGCAGACGTTAATGAGGAAATTATTAACGCATTAGATAATGAAGGCGCGTATAACGTTATTCTTGCTAATGAAGAGAAAACAACAACACATGTTACTGGTGTTAGTGCGATTAATAGTGGTCAACCTTCAGATGAATTGAAACAAGCAATTCTTGAAGCTGACATTATTACAACTGCAGTTGGTGTGAACATCCTTCCTATCATTGCGAAATCATTCGCACCTGTTTTAAAAGAGAAGGAAAATCACGTTAATATCGTAGCGTGTGAAAATGCGATTATGGCGACTGATACGCTTAAAGACGCGATTTTAGACATCACTGGTCCATTAGGTGATAACATTCACTTCGCGAACTCTGCAGTTGACCGTATTGTCCCACTTCAAAAGAATGACAATATCTTAGACGTTATGGTTGAACCTTTCTTTGAATGGGTTGTTGAAAAAGACGCTTGGTACGGTGAAGAGTTAGAACATATTAAATATGTTGATGATTTAACACCTTACATCGAACGTAAATTATTAACAGTTAACACTGGTCATGCTTTATTAGCATATGCTGGTCGCTTCTATGGTAGAGATACTGTATTAGATGCTGTTAAAGATGAAGCTATCGTTGCAGATTTACGTCAAGTATTAGGTGAAACAAGCGAGTACATCGTTGATAACTTCAGTTTCACTAAAGAAGAACAAGCGGCTTATGTTGAGAAGATTATTGGTCGTTTCGAAAATCCATACCTATCTGACGAAGTAACACGTGTAGGTCGTGGAACAATTCGTAAAATCGGTCCTAAAGATCGTATTATCAAACCTTTATCTTATTTATATGAAAATAATTTACGTCGCAAAGGCTTATTAAAAGCAGCAGCGTTATTATTAAAATATGATGATATGAACGATAAAGAAACAGTTGAAATGCGTGAATACATTGATGCACATGGTGTGAAAGCATTCTTACAAGAATATGCGAAAATCAATGACCGTTTAGCAGATGAAATTGTATCTGTTTATGAAGAACTATAATACATTAGTTAAACATATAGCATAAAGCGTTAAATCACGTTAAAAGCCTTTTTCAAGGCCTTCTAAAACGTGGTTTAACGCTTTTTCAATAAGAACTGGTTTCAATAGTTACGCTATTTATGGTTCTCAGATAATCCCTTGTGCGATAGTAATTGATTATTTACGTATACTGATTTATATATATTTAATGACTTATATAATTATTATAATGTTTATTGTTATTTTGTTTTTATATTTAACAGTTGATCTAAATTATTAATTTTTATTATACTGATCTTAAAGCTATTAAATGAGAGGTCTTATTCTTTATGGAAGAAAATAAAATTGATTCAAGGCACCAAAATATTTCAGAATTGGTTTTTAATAGTAAACAACCATTTTTCATACCTGAATTTCAGAGAGAATTTGTTTGGGAAAAGAAAGATGTAGAAGAGTTATTAATAGATTTTAAAGAAGACTCTGAAGATTTCAAAAAAGAAACAAGTGAGTTAAGTGGTTATTGACTAGGTAATATTGTTTTAATCGCAAATAATTCAGATATGACTGTTATTGATGGGCAACAAAGGTTAACTACCATTACAATTATATTTAAGGCTCTTCAATCTTATGCAAAAAGAAAAATTAACGAAGATAGTGAATATAAAGAAAAATGGTCCAACTTAGCTAGTAATTTACCTAAAGGTTATAGTATGACCAACGATTTAGGCGAGTTTGTTAAGTTAAAAATTAAACATGATGCTTCTTTACCTTTCGGAGACTATTACAGAAGATTAATGCAAGATCAATTAAATGAAGACTATGTAATCAAAAATAATAGTGATAAAAATATAAATGAAATTTATGAATATGTATTTGATTTCATCGAAAGAAATGCACTTACAGAAAAACAAATAATACGCTTCATTAATTATCTAATGTATAATGTTTATTTAATTATGACAACTGCCCCAAGTGAAGCTAAAGCATTTCAATTATTTGAGGTTTTAAATGATAGAGGAAGAGCGCTTGAGCCATTAGATTTAATTAAAAACTTAGCACTAAAATCAATAGTTAAAGATGGTGATGAATCCCTTAAAGAAGAATTTTTAAGTCATTGGAAAAAGTTTAGTGAAAATTTAGAGTACCCTTTCAAACAAGATAATCGTAGAAAAAAAATATCTTCTTCTAAGTTTTTAACAAATTATTTCTTAGCTATTTATGGTGAAAATGTTAAAAAGAATAATCTTTTAAAATTTTTCAAAGATAAATTGAAGGACTGGAAATCAATAGATATAGTTGATTTTTCAAAAGATTTAGCAAATATTTCTTATATTTACGCTAAATTAGAAGTACATGACTATACTACTTTCACAACCAAACACCAATACTTAATGACCACTATCTATGAAGTAATAGGAATAGAACAAGCTAAAGTTATGTTAATGCCTTTTTATTCACTTACTAATGAAGATGATAAAGAATTAATTTTAAAAGCTATAATTCGATATGTTACATCCGTTCTCTTTAGCTTTAATCAGACCAATAGTATAGAAAGCTTTATACCTAAAATGATAAAAAAACACTATGAAGATAAAAATATTAAGAAAACTGTAAAATTAATTAATGATGAAATAAATCTATACGTGGACGATATTAAAGCAAGTTTACCCTCAAAAAGATTAGAAAATAAAAATGGCACTCACTCTTCAAAAGCATTGTTACTTTACAGATTATTAGAAGGATTAATCAGTGAAAATAATAATGCAATATCTAAGTCTTTATCTAAACAACTTACAATAGAGCACATACTATCTCAAAAAATCGATATAGATGATTATAGCCTTTTAGGGTTTGTAGACGCTGAAGAATTTGCTCAGTACAAAAATAAAGTCGGCAATTTGACATTAATTAATAATACTGATAATTCTTCAATAGGAAATAAAAAGTTTATTGATAAACTAGCTCACTATAAAGAAGACGTGGAATTTTTACTAACCAAAAAATTAGCTACTGATTTAGAAACAAACGTAAAAAATGGGCAGGATACTAGATTAGTAAATATGTTAAATTCCTATATAGATACTCCTAAGTTAACTGGAAATGAAAAACACTTTACTAAAAGTATGATAGACACTAGATCTAATGAAATCACAAATCTTTTAATTGATTTTGTTACAAATAATTTGAAATACAAATAATAAAAGCGTTGAATCATTCTACAGGCTTTTTTAGTCAAGTAGATCATGATTCAACGCTTTTTAATTAATATAATATTCTAATTGCTATTATTCTCATTCTCGTCTTACAGTTGAACTTTAATATAATAGCTTAATATCATTTAACGTTAAATATATTTTCTATCAACTGATAAATTCTTTCGACTTAATTAATAATCATTCAAAGTCTCATAACTTAAAGTTATGAATACATAAATAAGTGATATGAATACTTTCACAATTTAAAGGAATAGTTAAATAAAGGGTGTTCATGAATATATCTTGGAGGGATTATTAATGGGAAAATTAGATGGTAAAGTCGCATTTATTACAGGTGCAGGTTCTGGTATGGGTAAAGCACAGGCCATTCTTTATGCATCAGAAGGTGCTAGAGTTATAATCGCTGATATCAATGAAGAAACTGTGAACCAAACAGCTAGTGACATTAAAGCGCATGGTGGCGAAGCACTGCCAGTTACAATCGATGTATCTAATAAAGAAAGTGTTGATCACGCTGTTAAACAAGGTGTTGAAGCATTTGGTACGATTAATATCTTAAGTAATACAGCTGGTATTCTAGATGATTATAAACCAACGCTAGAAACGTCAGAGGAATTATGGGATAGAATTATTAATATCAATTTAAAAGGTACGTATCTTGTAACGAATGCAGTGTTGCCACATATGATTGACAATGGCAAAGGTACTGTTATTAATATTGCTTCTATCGGTGCATTTGTAGCTGGCGGTGGTGGTGCAGCTTATACTTCAGCGAAACATGGTATTGCAGGTTATACGAAACAATTATCATTTGATTATGGCCTTAAAGGTATTAAAGCAAACGCCATAGCACCTGGTGCTGTTGATACTGGCATGACACATGCGATGTTTGAAGAAGGTTCTGCAGATGTTATGGAAAAAACAAATTCTGTACCTGCTGGTCGTTATGGTCAACCAGAGGAAATTGCACAATTGTCACTCTTCCTAGCAAGTGATGATTCTGATTTCATCCATGGTTCAATTATTCCAATCGATGGTGGTTGGTTAGTCGATTAATGATGCATTCATATTTCAATGATGTGTCAGTAATAAAAGCGTTGAGTCACTATTAATGAAGTGATCCAACGCTTTTTATCAATCATTTAAGAATGATGTTTTCGCTCTTTTCGGTTCGTATAATAAGCATGAACAAAGAATGCGATGTTCATTCCAATAATCAACACGATGTAAAGTACAATTGATATCGCTAAAAATTGCTCATTAGAATGGCTATGGGCTTTAAAGATTTGACCTATTAAATTAGGTAAGCACACAATAAATATTACAAGTGCAAATAGTTTTTGTTTAACTATGAAACATAGCACCATGACGATTGCTAATAATATGAGCCCAGTAATGATGCTTTGGGTTTGATCTAGTGTAACAAGTGTATATATTGGGTATCTTTTGGCAATAAACGTACTTAAAACCATCAGTGAGAAAAGAATTATTCCTCCTATAAATGCATAGACATATACACGTTTAGCATCTCCATATTTCATAATAGCTTTCTTTATTAAAAATAATGGTACGACAACACTCAAAACGAAGATAAAGATTGTATTTAAAATATATCCTAATGTTAGGGTAAAGTCATTTTCAAAGAAATCTGGAATTGTGAATATCGCAAACATAAAAAGCACAAAGTATGTTAAATATTTAGGTAGTCCTTTGGTAAAGCTCATTTCTTTAGAAAAGTTGTCGGCATAATCTTTAACTGGTGTGTTTAAAATATTACTAACATCATCACCATTTGCTTCTGCCATTTCAAAGTGATCTTGCAATTCATCTCCAATAGCGTGTACTTCATCTTCATCCTTACCTCTAAACATTAATTCTGCCTTTAATTTAAATATATAATCCTCTTGTTCTTTAGTCATCATATTCATCACTCCCGAATAAGTTATTCATTCCTGAGTTAAGATAACTCCATTTCTCTTTGAATCGTTTTAACTCTTCTTGTCCACTTTCAGAAATCGTATAATACTTCCGCTTAGGTCCACCGTTATCCGATTTGCGCGTGGTTGTGTGAACATATCCTTTCTTGCTTAACCTAAGCAATACAGGATAAATACTACCATCGCTAATTTCAGGAAATTGGTTTTCTTTTAATTTCTCTAAAATTTCATAGCCATACGTCTCGCCCTTAGCTATAAGTCCAAGTATTGCACCATCTAAAAGCCCCTTCATCATTTGATTAGATACTGACATGTCATCACCTTTTATTAACTATCTTATAATATAAGATAGTGTATTTTAATAAATAAGTCAACTATCTTACGATAAAAGATAGTAGTTACTTAATGGCTGATAAATCGCAGTTTATTAAGTTACTTTAATAATTGCAGTTTAAATAATACTGCGTATTGTTAACGAATGAGGTTTATTACTTAAACAATTTAATTTACTTTAACATTTTAATCGCTACGTTAATTAACGAGTTACATAAATGACACATTAAAACCCCCAGCAACTTTGACGCGCCTGGGGGATTTTTCATGCTAGTAACTTATATATTATAATTCGTTTTATGTGTTTTTAATCAAAACGCTAATGCGTTAAAAGGTATAGATTATCAATGTATTTTACTAAGACTTTAAAAGATCATAATCGATCTTACTTAATGATATATTGCTTTTCCAAAAGATGCATCTGCACTTTCACCAATCACTTCCGATAGAGAAGGATGTGGTTGTATAATTCGAGAAATATCGTTTAATGTACCGCCTGAAACCTTAATGCCTAAGATTTCACTAATTAAATCTGTCGCATGAGGTCCAACGATAAATCCACCTAAAATCTTACCATCCTGCTTATTCGCTACTATTTTAACCATTCCTTGTGTTTCACCTTTTAAGATTGCTTTAGGATTCTTCTGAAAAGGTGCAGTCGTCACTTCAACCTCATAACCCGCTTCTTGTGCTTGTAATTCTGATAAACCTACTGACGCAGATTCCAATCTTGTGTAAATACATCTTGGTATATCCTCTTGATTTATCGGTTCTGGTTGTTTGCCTGCAATATATTCTGCCACATATTTACCATGTGCACTTGCAGTATGTGCTAACTGATAGCCTGGCACTAAATCACCAATCGCATAGACGTGTGCGTAACTAGTTTCATAATGTTCATTAACTTGTAAACATTTGCCATTTTGTTCTAAATTAAGTGCCTTAGCTACATGAACATTAGGTTGTCGTCCTGTCGCAAAGAGTAATGTCTCGTATGGTATTTCCTTAGGACCATCTTTTCCATCAATTTCCAAAGTCTTGGCATTTACTTTCTTAGTTTCTGAATTGGTGATGATGTTAACACCTTGTTGTTTCAAATAGGTTGATAGATGGTCACGTATTTCTTTAATTTCACTAGATAGGATGCTATCGCCCTTTTCCAAAATCGTAACATCGACCTCTAAATCAGCCATTGATGAGGCTATTTCCGAGGCAATAACGCCGCCGCCAATAATCACAAGTTGTTTCGGCAGCTGTTCCATATCGAAAAATGTATCAGCTGTTTCAAAGTGCGCTTTATCTAGCCCTTCGATTGGTGGTACGAATGGCTTTGTTCCTGTCGCTAAGATAATATCTTTCGCGGTATAAATAGTTTGATCGACTTGAACTTTTAATCCATCTAATACTTCTGCTTCCCCTTCAATAAAATCAACGTTGTGTTGTCTTAATGCGTCTCGAACATCATCAGTCACGGACTGAACTACTCGGTCTTTACGTTGCACAAGACCTGATAAATCAATGTCTATCTGATTCGTCTTGATTCCCCAATTGTTTGCAGAATGAATATCTCTCACTTTAGCACCATATTCTAAAAAAATCTTCGACGGTATACAACCTACATTGAGGCATACACCGCCAACGTGCTGTTTCTCAACAATCGCTACATTTTTGCCTAGTTGTGCTGCTCGAATTGCTGCTACATAACCTCCAGGTCCTGCTCCAATAACGATCAAATCATACGATTTAGACATCATTTGTACCCCTTTCACCTTTGAAGTTGTTTTCATCCCTTAATAACCTTTGTTATGAACATAACCACTTGTTTATTGTGTAAGCGCTTTTATACCCTTTCAATTATATATTAGAGTTATATTTTTATAATTTCAAATAAACGTAAGTGACAGAATTTTTACTTTTTCAATAAAGGGATTTGTGTTGTGCGAAAGGATTGGAAGTGTGGTTCGAGACATGAAAAGACCCCCAGCACTTTTTTGTGTACTGAGGGTCTTAATCAAATTAAATATATTTGTTATTAAAGAATTAATAGATATGGATTTTCAATATATTTAGCTAATACTTTTAAGAAATCAGCAGCGCTCGCACCATCAAGAATTTGATGATCAAACGTTAAGCTTAACGGTATACGTGATACTTGTTTAACACTATCTCCTTCAAGTACAACTTCTTTAGAAAGTGCACCTACACCTAGGATTCCTGTTTCACCCAGGTTAAGAATTGGTGTGAAATATTCGATGCCACTCGTACCCATGTTGGTGATTGTGAATGTAGCACCTGACAGTTTAACATCATTTGTATTACCATCACGTACCGCTTCTGCTGAAGATTTAATCTCTTTAGCTAAAGCACCAATACTTTTAGTGTCTGCATTATTTATAACTGGTACCATTAACCCTTCGTCGAGTGACGTTGCCACACCTAAATGAACATCATCATATTCTGTAAGTTGACCATTTTCATATCGAGCATTCATTGCACCATAATCTTTAAGTGCTAAGACGATGGCTTTAGCTAGCAATGCTGTGACAGACAATTTAGTATCTTGATTTGCATTCTCAAGTTCAGCTGATAGTTTGTTTTTGAAGTCTAACAAACGGTCAGCATCCACTTTACGATGTAGCGTAAGTTGTGCTGTTTCGGCCAAGCTTTGACGCATATTCTGTGCTATACGCTTACGCATTGGATTTAGTCCTTCACCGACATTAGCACTGTTAAATTTAGTGTTCTTATCCTCTTTAGATTGCATATCCTCATTTTTTGCTTCAATATCATATCCTTGCTCTTCTACACGTTGAATATCTAATTTTGTTATACGATTATTACCGCCTGTACCTTGAATTCTAGTGATATCAAAGTTTTTATCCTCTGCCATCTTGCGTGCAAGTGGTGATATAAAGATACGTTTACCATTTTGGGGTTCAACATTATTAGACATATTTGTATCTTCATCATGATTACTATCATCTTCATTTACAGAAGTTGTATCGTTGGTTTGTTGCTCTTCATCGTCTGATTGTGAGTTATTGGATTCTTCATTATCAGAATCAGTCGTACTACTTGATTCAGTACTTTCTCCTTCATCACCTATAATACCAAGTACAGATTTAACTTCAGTTTCTTCTCCGGCTTGAACTTTGATTTCGAGTAATGTACCACTAGCTGGCGCTTCAACGTCTTGAGTCAATTTCTCAGAACTAATCGTACATACACTTTCACCTTGTTCAACCACATCTCCCTCTGCTTTAAACCACTCTTCGACTGTTCCTTCTTTCATTGTCATACCGAGTTTTGGCATAATAATATTTTCGCTCATCGTTCAACACCTCCTTGCCTATGAATTAACTTTTTTCAAGTCTTCAATTAGTTCAGATGCGACATCTAATACTTTATCTACGTTTGGTATATAGGCTTGTTCAAGGTTTGCTGCGAATGGAACTGGTGTATCCGGTGCAGTGACTTTCTTGATTGGTCCGTCTAAATAATCAAAACCAATATCACCAATAACAGATGCAACATCTCCCGCTACATTACATTGTGGATTTGATTCATCAATCACAATTAAACGACCAGTCTTCTTCACTGATTCTAGAACTGTCTCTTTATCCCATGGTGATACAGAACGTAAATCAATAACTTCAACTGAAACGTTATCCTCTGCTAACTTCTCTGCTGTCTCTTCTGCAACAGCAACCATTTTACCGATTGCTACAATTGTTAAATCCTCACCTTCACGTGTCACATTTGCTTTACCAATTTCTATTGTGTAAGGTTCTTCAGGCACATCACCTTTTTGTCCTAATAATGTTTTATCTTCTGAAAAGACTACTAAGTTATCATCTTGTACTGCTGCCATTAACAGTCCTTTAGCATCATAAGGATTAGACGGCACAACCACTTTCACACCTGGAATAGCGGCGAACATGTTATATAACGATTGAGAATGTTGTGCTGCTGCACCTGCACCAGCGCCATGAACTGTACGTACCACAAGTGGGATTTTAGCTTTACCACCAAACATGTAACGCATTTTTGCACCTTGGTTCAAAATAGGATCTAAACCAAATCCAATAAAGTCATTGAACATTAATTCTGCAATAGGACGCATACCGGTAGCTGCCGCACCTACAGCAGAGCTGAGTGTAATATGTTCTGCGATTGGTGTGTCAATAACACGATCTCGACTATATTTTTTCGCAAGTCCTTTAGTTACACCAAAAACGCCACCAAATGTATCGTCATCTTTAATATGTTCTACACCTGCACCACCTGAAACATCCGTACCAATGAGAATAACATTATCATCTTGTTCCATTGATTGATCGATTGCTTCGTTAATTGCACCCATAAATGTTAACTTGCGTTCTTCACTCATAGTTATGACCTCCTTTTAGGCAAATACATCTTCGTGTAATGAATCTACATCTGGTAATTCACTTTCATCTGCATATTTCACTGCATCTTCTACTGCTTGTTCAGCTGCTCGTTCAATTTCATTTAATTCTTCTTCTGTTAACCAACCTTCTTCAAGTGCTTGACGTTTAAAGTCTTCTGTTGCATTCTTATCCGCATTACGATCATTTGGTGATTTAACTTTTTGTTCGTCCCCTTCAAAATGACCATATTTACGATACGTGTCACACTCAATTAGCGTAGGGCCTTCACCATTTTTTGCTCGTTCTACAGCTTCTTGCGCTGCTTTATAAACTTCAACGACATCCATGCCATCCACTCTGACACCTGGCATGTTATAAGCTGAAGCACGCTCTGCAATTGTTTCTGAAGCACTGGCATAATCATGTGTTGTACCTTCACCGAATTGGTTGTTTTCACAAACAAAGATAACTGGAAGGTTTAAGATTGAGGCAAAGTTAAGGCCCTCATGGAAATTACCTTCATTGGCTGCACCATCACCAAAGAAACATACAGCAACATTCTTTTTACCTTGATTTCGAATAGAAATACCTGCACCAGTAGCAAGTCCGAAGCCACCACTTACGATACCATTAGCACCGAGCATTCCTTTATCTATTTCTGCAACGTGCATGGAACCACCTTTACCATGACCAAGTCCATCACGTTTACCCATTATCTCCGCCATCATGCCATTAAGGTCACATCCTTTGGCAATTGCATGTCCGTGACCGCGGTGTGTACTTGTAATATAGTCGTCGTCTTCAAGTTGTGACATTACACCAGTTGCTACAGCTTCTTCGCCTACGTATAAGTGAACAAAACCAGGAATCTTACCGTCACTAAAGATTTTATGCACCTTTTCTTCAAAATATCGAATTTCATTCATCGTTTTATAAATCCAACGTGCTTGTTCTTTTTCCATCGTTAGTTCCTCCTATCATTCATTGATTTGTTCTGTTATCACATATGAATGGCTTTTCCAAAGTATGCATCCGCGCTCTCGCCAATTGCTTCGGATAGAGAAGGATGTGGTTGAATGATGTTAGATAACTCATTCATTGTACCTTCTGAAGCTTTGACACCTAATATTTCACTAATTAAATCTGTAGCATGTGGACCAACAATAAAAGCACCCAAAACCTCTCCATATGCTTTATCAGTCACAATTTTGATAAAGCCTTGTGCTTCTCCTTTTACGAGTGCCTTTGCATTTCCTTGAAAAGAAGATTGTGTAACAGATACGTCATAACCCGCTTCTTTAGCTTGAGACTCAGATAAACCAACTGATGCTGCTTCAAGACGGGTATAAATACAACGTGTAATATTGTTTGGAGATACTGGCGTTGGTTTTAATCCAGCCAAAGTTTCAACAACATGTAAACCATGTGCACTTGCTGAATGTGCAAGTTGATAGCCCTTAACAAGGTCTCCAATAGCATATACATGATTAATTGTTGTTTGATAATGTTCATCGACTTGTACAAATTTACCATCCATATCGATATCTAGATCTTCAGCTACCTTGATGTTCGGTTGTCGACCAGTTGCCACTAATAAAGTATCAAATGACACATCTTCATGATTATCCAAAATCACTTTAGAGGTTGTTACTTTAGATATCTTTGCGCCTGTTAAAATTCTTATACTTTGATTCTTCAAATGGTCCTTTAATAGTTCACGTACTTCTTCAATCTCGGTGAGAAGAATATCTTCATTAACTTCAATCATTGTAACCTCGACTCCTAAATCAGCCATTGAAGATGCTAACTCAGTAGCAATAACACCGCCACCAATAATTGCGAGTTGTTTAGGCAACGTTTCTATATCAAAAAATGTGTCTGTCGTTTCATACTTTATGTCATTTAATCCCTCAATAGGTGGAATAAAAGGTTTACTACCAGTTGCTAGAATAATATCTTTCGCTTGATATGTTTGATTATTAACTTTAACTTCTAAATCTTTTGTTACAGTAGCTTCACCCTTAATAAAAGTAACTTTGTTTTTCTTTAATAATTGCTTCACACCACCTGTGAGCGTGCTAACAATGTGTTGTTTACGTTGCACTAATTTAGAGAAATTCACTTTCATCGCTTGTGTCTCAATTCCCCAATCATTAGCCTTACGTATATCATGTGCTTTCGTTCCATGTTCGAGTAGTGTTTTAGAAGGTATGCAACCTACGTTTAAACAAGTCCCCCCTGCGTTTGTTTTCTCTACAATTCCAACCTTTTGACCTAATTGTGCAGCGCGAATAGCGGCAACATATCCACCAGGTCCTGCACCAACCACAATCAAATCATATGAGTCCGTCATCACTATCACCCACTTCCGTAAGATCATATCGTTGTGCATCCCAAAACATACTGTAAAAACATAGAAATGAGATATGCTATATTCTTAATGTAAGCGTTTTCTCATTTCTTTAATTACATTTTATACTCATGATTTTTAATTTTCAAATAATTGTAAAATTAAATTTTTATATACTTATTTCCGTTATTTCATATAAGTTTTATAAGATTTGGAAGATTATCTTGCTACTCACTTAAATAAAAAACCCTCTAACCAAGTTGGCTAGAGGATTTTATTATGGCTGCAATTTCATTATTGCGCCAAAGTTTTGTTGTGCATTTGTGAATGTAATAAATGCAATGAGTTCAACAATTTCTTCTGTTGTTAAACTGTCTTTAAGTACTTTTATAATATTGTCCGGAATTTGGTCACCCATCTTAATAAACACTTCTGTGAATCCTATGCAAACGGACGATTTTTCATCTTTAAGACTGCCGGTAGGTTGACCTTTAGCTTTACAGTACTGACAACCGTTCTTTTGCGCTAACATTCTTCTTAACTCTTCTTTTAATTCTTTGCTAAGTGCGCCGTCACTTTCTAACAAATCACTTAGTTGTGACCATGATTGCATTAATTCTTCTTGATGACCTAATAATTTTTGAAAAGGTGTATTACCTATACTTGAATCATTAATAATAGACATTATCATTCCTCCTTAACCTATATTTTATTGCTAAATTTTCATTTTAGACTTAATATTTATAAGGAATTTAATTCAATTATTTTAAATTTTTAAGGAGTTAGTGTAGGTGGACCAAACAAATCAAAAGCTATTAGAAATTTTATTGAAAAATAGTAAAACATCACTTAATGAAATTAGCCAAAAAGTAAATCTATCCGTACCTGCAACAAGGGATCGTATACATAGATTAATTGATATGCGCATTATCAAAAGTTATACAATTGAAATTGATTATGCATTGTTGGGATATGATATTGAAGCACTCATCGAATTGACGATTAAAAATAATTTATACAAAGACTTTAAAGATTATATTGCTCAACAAAAGAATGTTGAATTTTGTTATAGAATCTCTGGAGATAGTTGTTTTATGTTTAAAGCTCGCTTTGAAAACATGAAAAAAGCAGAGAATTTCATCGATTCTCTGCAAACATATGGTCATAGTAAAACACATTTTATCTTTTCAAAAGTGATTTAATAGAACTATTTTAAATCTTTACTTTTCATTTTATTCATTTCATTTTTAGCTTTTTTTTCATTATCTTTCTGGGCTCTATCCCATTCAACATATAAGAATAATAGGAGGATAACGGTTAATATAATTGTTCCAATAAGTTTCAGTTGAAGAAAACCTGTAATATGTAAATAGGTTATTACTATCACGGCTATTACTGGAATAATTGAGCCTATAAATTTATTACCTGTTCTTGAAAGAAAATATTGTGTCGCTACGACAACTGCAAAAAATAGTGCCGGTAGAAACATTTTAATAATTTCCAAGTTCACTTTCATCCTTTCCGTTCTTTGTTATACAAATCTAGAATGGTTTTCGCATCATTTAATTCAAGCTTTTCTTCAATTGCTAAGGTTCTAACGAAACTAACTAAGGAGCTATCTTCTTGTTGCTCTGACATTTTGACTTTTTCAATGACATTATTCAAACGTTGTCTAACAGTTGGATATGAAACTTCATAATACTTCGCCAACTGTTTTAAAGATCCAGAGTATAGAACTAAATTTTTGATAAATTCTATATCACCCTTATCTAGGTTTAAAATCCAACTTGGTATTTCATTTTGATTCACAATTGCTCCTCCTCACCAATAACTATAACAAATACTTTAATAATGTTCAAATTCATTTAAATAATATTAAATTTTACTTAAATTTATTTAATTATAATTGACTTTTTATTAATGTCTAATTTCTAATTTAACATAAAAATGGTCTATTAAGATGTATTTTTCATCCCAATAGACATTATGATTTTTAAACTAATGCGTCTTTAATCTTTTGCAGTCCTTTTATCATGATTTCACGTGGAACAGCGATGTTTATTCTGATATGTCCTTCTGCGTTATGAACGAATTGTTCTTGTCCTTCAATGATAACGCCGGCGTGTTTGATGAAATATTTAGCGATTGGTTCATCTATGTGTTTTGCTTTAATGTAATAGCTTAGATCAACCCATGCGAGGTAGGTTGCTTCTGGAATTTTAAATTCTGCATGTGGCAGTTCTTGTTCTAAAAATTGTGCTAGGTATTTAAAGTTGTCGTCTAGATAATCATTCATAGCAGCTAACCAGTCTTCGCCCTTTTCATAAGCTGCCTGTGTCGCAACGATACTTAATGGATTCTCGGAACTAAAGTGATGTAACTTCCATGTCTTTAATAATCTTCTATTCGGAATAATAATGTTTGAGAACATTAAGCCCGCTATATTAAATGCCTTACTTTGCGACATTGCGGTAACAATCTTATCGTAATCTGGCACTGCTTTAGCAAAAGGTACATGTGTTTGACCGGCCCGTTTAATGTCGCAGTGAATTTCATCTGAGATGATCCATACGTCATTATCAACCATAATTTGTCCCAATTGCTTTAATTCATCTTCAGACCATACACGACCTGTTGGATTATGTGGATTAGCAAAGATACATACTTTAATATTTTCTGTTTCCACTTTTTGACGGACATCTTCAAAGTCGATTTCATAGTATCCATTATGATTAATCATAGGAGAATATACCGTCTTAATATTATTTTTATCACAAGCCATTTTAAAAGGACCGTAGCTTGGTGTTAAAATCAACGCTTTATCGTCGTTGTCACAAATATAGCTTACAAGTTCAATTAACCCTGCAACAATCCCATGAGAAAATACAAGGTGATCTTGTGGAAATGTATAACCAAATCGTCGTTCTGTCCATGACACAAAAGCCTCATAATAATCTGTACCAAATATGTTGGTATAACCTAGAATCTTTTTATCGAGTCTGTCTCTTATAGCATCTAACACAACTTCAGGTGTCGCGAAATCCATATCAGCTACCCACATACGAATCAGTTCATCATGTTCTTCTAAATCTGAAGTATCTGCGTCTCCAAATAAATAGCCTTTATAACCTTCTACATTCATCGCATTTGTAGAACGACGGTCTATGATCTCATCAAAATTGTACGTCACATGAATGCCTCCTAGAATCATTGTTTAATAAGTCTTATTGTAATACTTCCCATTTATGAATTCACTTTTTAAGATTTTCACTTCTAAATATAAAAAGGGGAAGAAAGACAAAGGGAGTGGCACAGAATTCTTTTTAAATTCGTCGTCCCTCTCCCAACTTGCTTTGCTTGTAGAATTTCTTAGTGAAATTCTCTTTGTTGGGGCCCCGCCCGCAAGGATGAATAGAACTGAAAAAAGCTTGATTTAAGCGCATTTTCAGTTCAGTCAGCTACTGCGAATTTGCAAAATAGCATCATCATATTATTTATGTCCCAAGCTCTACCTCTCTCCCTATTCTAAAAATTTACGCAAGTCCATCAATAACGTAAGTCACACCTAGAATTGCAAATGTGATGGCTATCATCGTTGATACTAGAATCATTCCCATCATAGGGTTAAATAGTAAAATAATTCCTAATAGTAAGCCTAAAACGTTAACAATGATAGATAGTCCCTTCAAACGGCTTTGTTTTGAAATGGTCATTAGTCCAATAACTGAACTTACAATAAACCATGCGGCAAACATAAATATGAAGAAGGTTGAACTTGCCCCAACGTTAAATATCACAAGTAGTCCAAATATAATATCAATAATTCCTATGACAACAATTAAACCTGAACCGCTACCGGCAAGCGCTCTCGCAGCACGACGGAATAATAGTTGAATCACTCCATTAATAAGAATAAATAAGCCAATAAGCCAAGTAAGTGTGTAGAAATTTTTAACAGGATAACTGAAAATGATAACTGCAACAATTAAGAGTAACGTTCCCATAATTAAGCTTGACCATTTTAATTTTCCTTTGTCTTGTGCCATTCAAATTCCTCCTCTCATTAAAAAATAGTTATTATATCAAGTATATTGAAGTTGCGTTGGACTAACAACGAATACATCTTACATCGTTTTACATGAAACATATTATATTTAATTCACGACCCCTTCAGTTTCTTACTTTTCCGAAAAGGGTAGACTGAACGTAGTATAAAATTAGGAGGCGTATCAATGAATACAAAAAGAGCATTAGTTGTAGTAACAAGTGTAACGAAATATCCTGATATGAATCGTCCAACTGGATTATGGTTTGGTGAGGTTGTTCATTTCGCGGATGTCTTATATAAAAATGGTTATAAAGTACATTATATTAGTCCAGAAGGTGGATATACTGCCATTGACCCTCAAAGTTTACAAGAAGATATGATGACAGATTTAGACTGGGAATATTATCAGAATAAGGACTTTATGACACGTCTTGGTCATACAGTTACACCTGACGCAGTTAAAGCTGAAAATTATGATGTCATTTATTTCGCTGGTGGTCATGGTACAATTTGGGACTTCAAAGATAATGAAGATTTACAAAAGCTAACTCAAGAAATTTATGAAAATAACGATGTTGTTGCTTCTGTTTGCCATGGTGCAATTGGCTTATTAAATGTTAAAGATGCTGAAGGTAACTATATTATCGATGGTAAAACGGTTACTGGCTTCTCAAATAGTGAAGAACAAGCAGTGGGCTTAGCCGACGTTGTTCCTTACCTTACTGAAGATGAACTTAAAAATCGTGGTGCAAACTATGAACAAGGTGATAACTGGACTGAGTTTGCAGTCGCTGATGGTCGCATTATTACTGGCCAAAATCCACAATCTGGTAAAGCGGTAGCAGAAAAATTCTTAGAATCTCAAAAGTAAAATCTTAGTCTACCCGCATAGTAAAATTTATAAAGATGCCTACATGATTGGAACAATAACGCTTTGATTCCAATATATAGGCATCTTTATTTATCTATATTAAATTACAGCATATTCACTTTTAACATATCAATGACACCGCTAGAGGCACCAGGGAAAGCAAAGATTAATTGATTTAAATCTTGTGCTGTCATGCGTTGATTAATAATAAATACGAGTAAGTTTACTAAATCAGCTGCATCGACGCCATATATATCAGCGCCAACAAGTCGTTTCTCTTCATCTAAAACGACATACATTTCTGCATCTGTTTCATTTTTATACTCAAATACCATTTGTTTACCAAACGGAATGTGTTTAACTGTATAACGTTCATTTTGTTCTGCTTCTTGAACAGTTACGCCAATTTGAGAAAGACGTGGTAACGAATACAATACTGAAGGAATTGCTGGATATTGAATTTCATCTTGGGTCATTCCTAAAATATGTGCAGCAATGTAATTGGATTCAAATATTGCTGTAGGTGTTAATTTAGGTATGGCTTTATCTAAGACATCGCCACTTGCATAAATGTTGCTCACATTTGTTCTTAAATGACCATCTACTGAAATACCTTTCTTACTATATTCAATACCTACTTGATCTAATCCAATACCTTCTACATTTGGATTTCTACCTGTCGCATCTAAGACATAATCTGTTTCAATCGTTAAGCCAGATTCAGTTGTAACTTTGTATCCATCGCCTGCTCTTTCTACTTTTTGCGTCTCTTCATCAAAGTAGAAATCTACACCTTCATCTTCTAATTTTTTAATGAGTTGTGTTACGTGTGTTTGGTTAAAACCTTTAAGTGGTTTATCAGAGTGGTGAATCATAGTCACTTCTACGCCTGATTTGATCATTATTGATGCAAATTCCACACTTATTATACCTACACCTATAAATGTCATACGTTTTGGGAGTTTATCCATAGATAAGAAGTCACGACTATCATGAGTTAATTCTTTACCTTCAATATCTAATTTATTACTGTGCTGACCTGTCGCAATGACGATATTTTCAGTTTGTAATTCCTCATCGTTCACTGTCACTGTGTGTGCGTCTTTAATTACACCAGCCCCCATATAAACATCGATACCTTGTTGCTCAAACATGCCTTTTAACATACCATTCATTGGATTAATCACTTGCTTTTTATAATCCATTAAATTTTCCCAGTTCACATGCAAGTCTTGTGATTGAATAATACCGTTATATTGTGCTGATTCTTCTAACACTTCGTAAGGTCCTTCAAGTAAGATTTTAGCGTTACAACCATAATTTGTACATGTACCTGCAATCGTATCTTTCTCAATAATGGCAACATCTTTACCTGCATGTTTAAGTGTTAGTGCTGCATGCCATGCTGCGTGTCCGCTTCCTATAAATACAACATCGTATTGTTTCATTTAACTCATCCTCTTTTTATTTATTCGTGAGTGCTTTTAAGGACTGTTCTAATTTGCTTAAGACTGCTTTCGTTTCGTTATATTGCGTTTCATCAAATTCTGGAGGTAAACATTGTGCGACTGCCTCAAAGACTGCTTCTTGTTGCTCATGCCCCTTTTGCGTTAAAGAGACGACTAATTGACGTTTATCTGCCTCTGAACGTTGTCGTTTAACCCACCCTGACTGCTCTAATCTCTTTAAAAGTGGGGTCAATGTATTACTTGATAAATCTAACTGTTTACCTACTTCATGCAAGGGTTGATTATCGTGTTCCCATAAGGCGAGTAAAACTAAATATTGAGAATACGTTAATCCAAATGGTTTCAATTGTTGTTCATAAAATTTCGCGAATAAACGACTCACATTATAAGCTGAAAAACAAAGCTGATTTGCGAGTTTCATATCTTCGTTATTCATGACATCACCTCTTTTCAATCGTGTACGATTAATTAAAGTGTAAACAATCGCGCGCGATTAATCAAACAATCTGTTTAAACAGACATAAAATAACCTCCATACCATGCGAGGTAGGAGGCTATATGTTAATGTATATTCAATTTAGCTTAATGGTGGTGATTCATTATTTATCTAAGAAACCGTTTGGATACACCATTACTTTCAAGGCATCACCTTTACTTGTACGTGTTAATTCCATGGCTTCTTTCGTATCATTTAATTCGAATTGATGTGTGAATAATGAATCAATATCAGCATCTGTTGTACTTAAAATTTGAATGCCTTGAGGGTACGTATTCGCATATCTGAAGACACCCACAATATTGATTTCATGGTTCGCAATAAATGGCACATTGATTTCGTTCATATCTTCTTGAGGTAAACCAACAATAGCTAAAGTACCGCCATCTTTTAATGAATTTAATGCGCTTCTTAAGGCGATCGGGTTACCTGCTGTTTCGATTGCATAGTTAACACCTTGACCGTCTGTTAATTCTTTAATGCGTTCCACGACGTCTTCATTTTTAATATTAATTGTTGTTGTTGCGCCTAAACGTTTAGCCGCTTCTAAACGATTGTCTTCTAAGTCTGAAACGATAATGTTTGTTGCGCCATAAGCTTTAGCAGCTACAACTGCCATTAAACCAACTGGACCCATACCCATAATCACAACAGTTGATCCTGGTTTAATATCCGCACGCTTACATGCTTGTAAACCTACTGAGAATGGTTCAACAAGGGTTGCTTGTTCATAAGTCACTGAGTCTGGTAAATGATAAAGGAAGTCTGCCGGATGGCTTACATATTCACAGAACGCACCATCGTATGGTGGTGTCGCCATAAATTCCATATGTGGACATAAATTATATTGTCCTGATTTACAGTATTCACATTCACGGCAAGGTTCACCTGGTTCGATAGCAACACGATCTCCTACTTTAAAGTCTGTTACTTCATCCCCAACTTGTGCTACCATACCAGCACATTCATGTCCTAATACGATTGGTTTTTCAACTACGAATTCACCAACACGACCATGTGCATAATAGTGAACGTCAGAACCACAAACGCCTACTGCCATCATCTTGATTAAGACATCTTTGGGTCCTACTTTTGGCATATCTCTTTCGACAATTTCAATATCATAAGGTTCATGCATTAATGCAACGTTCATTTTCTCCGGAATAGTTTCACTCATAAATAACATCCTCCTAAGTTTATGTATCTTATATTATTCTTTCACTGAAAAAGATGTATGTAAACGATCTCATAAAAATTTATATAGTAATTTTAAACAAAAATACTGAATTCACAAGAATTTTTCTATAAAAAATGCGCTTCCCTAAAAAGAGAAGCGCACATCATCTACTACATATTACCTATTGATAAATATTTCGTTTCTAAGTATGGTTCGATACCCTCTGTACCACCTTCACGACCATAACCACTTTCTTTCATACCGCCAAATGGTGCGTGAGCTGCTGATGGACCGCCATCATTCCAACCAATGACACCATAATCAAGTGAGTTATATAGATGGAAGCCAGTACGATAATCATTTGTGAAGAAGTAAGCAGCTAAACCAAATTGTGTATCATTCGCCATTTGAATTGCATCTTCTAAATCTGAGTATGTTGCAACAGGTACGATAGGTCCAAATGTTTCTTCTTGCATTGCAAGCATATCTTGATTCGCATTTGAAACGACGACAGGTTTTAAGAAATTGCCACCCATTTCTTGTGCATCCTCTAAAGAACGTGATAATTGAGCACCTTTAGATACCGCATCTTCTAATTGATTGACCACTTTCTTCACGCCATCTTCGTTAATCAATGGTCCAATAGTCACGTCTTCATCCATACCATTTCCGACCTTTAATTCGTGGACTTTTTGCGTTAATTGTTTAACAAACTCAGCTTCAACCGCTTCGTGCACGTAAACTCGGTTCGCACAAATACAAGTTTGTCCTGCATTACGGAATTTTGAGGCAATTGTTTGATCTACGGCATATTCAATATCCGCATCTTCGTGAACGATTAATGGCGCTAGCCCACCTAGTTCCATTGTGACATTTTCAACTGATTCAGCAGCTTGTGCGATGAGTTTCTTGCCGACGTTTGTTGAACCGGTAAAGGTAACTTTCTGCATTACAGGATGTTTCGTGAGTAATTCACCTGCATCCTTACCAGACATAATGACATATTGAACGGCATCTTCTGGGATTCCCGCTTCATGCGCCAATTCAATGAGTCGAATAGTAGTTAATGGTGTTTGCGTCGCAGGTTTACACACAATCGTACAACCTGCAGCTAATGCTGGCGCAATCTTACGCGTAATCATTGCGGCTGGAAAGTTCCAAGGTGTTATTGCTCCCACTACGCCTACTGGGAATTTTTTCACAATAATATTTTTATTTGGTGTATTTGCTGGAATTGTACGACCGTAAATACGTTTAGCTTCTTCGGCATACCAAGAAACATATGAATTCGCATAATCCACTTCACCTTGTGCCTCTTTTAAAGGTTTACCACCCTCTTTAGTAATCAACTCTGCCAATTCATCTTTATGTTCATTAATTAAAGAGAACCATTTATACAACTTATCTGCACGTTCATGTGCATCTACTTCTCTCCAAGATTTGAACGCTTTATGCGCTTTCTCAATTTGTTGTTTGGCTGTTGTTTCACTTGTATATTCTAATGTTTCAATTACTTCGTTCGTCGCTGGATTTAAGACTTCTAATGATGCCATATTCATCCACCCCTTTTAGAATTATTGATATAAGTATATACCCCTAGAAATAGATTATCTATCAAACCGTTTTCTATCATTACTAGTTTCACTTTCCTGTACCTACTTTCCTTGATAAAATATGTAGACTACATATAACAATTGATACGAGGAGTTTTTTATGAATAAAAAGATATTTGTCATTGGATCTGGTTTAAGTGGTTTAGTTGCAGCGACAGAACTATTAAAGAAAGGCTATCACGTAACGATGTTAGATCAAGAACCTCGTCAAGCGATTGGTGGACAAGCTTATTGGTCATTCGGTGGGCTATTTCTAGTTAACTCAAAGATTCAACAACGACTGGGCGTTAAGGATTCATACGAACTTGCACTGAATGATTGGTTAGGATCTGCACAATTTGACCGTCCAGATGATGAGGACTATTGGGCGAAACAATGGGCTGAAGCGTACGTGCGATTTGCCACTTTTGAAAAGGAAAACTATCTAAAAGAGATGGGCGTTCGCTTAACACCTATCTTAGGTTGGGCTGAACGTGGTGGCGCATCAGCTTCTGGTCATGGCAACTCTGTACCACGTTTCCATATTACTTGGGGTACAGGTCAAGGATTAGTGGAACCCTTTAGTCGTTTCGTACTTGAAAAAGAGCAAGAAGGTCAATTTAGATTCTTGCCACGTCACCAAGTGACTGACATTTGCATTGAACATAATCAAGTCACTCACATTTCTGGCAACATTTTAGAGCCAAGTGACGTTGAACGCGGAGAGAAATCATCTCGTACCGTAATAGATACGTTCCAATATGATGTCGATGAGTTGTTAATTACATCCGGCGGCATTGGTGCCAACATGCCACTTATTCGAAAATATTGGCCTAAACGTTTAGGTAATCCTCCAAAGACAATGATACAAGGCGTACCTGATTCAACTGACGGTCGTTTAATTCAAGTCACAGAAGATGCCGGCGCCAACATCGTGAATAAAGATCGCATGTGGCACTATACTGAAGGCATTCAAAACCATAGTCCCATTTGGTCTAATCATGGTATTCGTATCATTCCTGGGCCATCATCAATGTGGTTCGATGCGACCGGTAAACGTATGGCTGCACCAGATTACCCTGGATTTGATACTTTGCATACGCTAGAAACAATCATGAAGACAGGTTATGATTATTCATGGTTTATATTAACGGAAGATATTATAAAGAAAGAATTTGTACTTTCTGGCTCTGAGCAGAATCCAGATTTAACTGATAAAGATATCAAATTATTACTTCAAGAGCGTTTAGGTAGTAAAGCAACGTCTCCAGTAGAAGCCTTTATGGATAAGGGACCTGACTTCATACTTGCCGATGATTTAGGTACGCTAGTTCGAAAGATGAATGACTTAGCAGGTAATGACTTACTTGACTATGAAACAATCAAACATGAAATTAAAGCTCGCGACTTACAAATTGATAATCCATTTACTAAAGATCCACAAGTCGCATTTATCAATAATGCACGTCAATTCTTAGGTGATAAACTCGTTCGTACTGCTAAACCTCATAAAATATTAAGTGGAAGAAATGGACGTTTAATTGCCGTAAAATTAAATATTATTAGTCGTAAAACGCTCGGTGGTATTCAAACGAATCTCGATGGACAAGCACTTAATCCCAGCATGCAACCGATTCATGGACTATACGCCGCTGGAGAAGCATCTGGTTTTGGTGGTGGCGGTGTTCATGGATATCGTGCATTAGAAGGTACTTTCCTAGGTGGTTGTATCTTTAGTGGTATTCGTGCAGCTGAAGGCATCCATCATCATATACAGTAAATTTCATAAATATACATTTCAAAAATAAAGTGTTTTCAAAATGTATATCCCACCACTTTTTATGCATTTTGTTGTAAAATTATATCAAATATTATTTTTTTCAAGTAATAGTTATCAATTTTACAATTTTTTGCAAAAGAAGGTGATGGTATGCCTCGCGATAGCTTGAAATCTTTGAAAAATAAAACTGTAACCGTAATAGGTCGAATTGAACATATTACTATAACACCTAAAGTAAAAATTCCAAACAAACCTATTTTCTCAAAAATTTTATTATTAGATGTTAATATTGGCGGTCAGTATTTCGATCACGTTTGGGTTTATGCATCAAAGAGATACTTTCATAACCAAGAACCCTTTTTACAACAAGTTGTAAAGTTTAAGTCTAAAGTAACGCCTTATGTTAAACATGGCAAACGTGGCTACGTCGAAGATTATGGTATTGATTATGTCAAAAGCCTAAGCATACTGCCGAATACGTCGATGGAAGAATATGACGAAAGATATTATGATGATGATATTACTGTAGACTTTTTCTTAACGAATTAAAAGCACATTGCAAAGCTTGATTAACTATCAAGTGCAATGTGCTTTTGTTATTTTATTTTACTTTTAAACCACGATAACGGTTCAATGTTCCGATAAATTCTTGCTTACGAGGAAGCGCTAAATTACCAGGATGTCCATCAAAGTTAGATATCGCTTCGATGCCTTCTTCGTCAATTAAGTCGTACATTTGATTCGTTGCCTCAATAAGACTCTTATGATTATCTATAAGGTGATGTCTAAAGTAATTCATCATAACGGTCAACGCATTGGTTTGACTGTCATCCACTAATTGTTCTAAACCAGATATATCTATTGCATCTTTGCCATACATCACTGTGTGTAGCCCTTTGGCTTTCATTCGATCATCTTTTCCTTTTTTAGAGAATGAAGCATCTAAAGGGACACGAGATGGAATAGCACCAAATTGCGTATTTGCCTGTAAGTCACGTTGGTATCCATCTGATTGAGCAATGTCTTTCGCCTCAACAGTTACATCTTTCAAATGATACTCATCCATCATCATGACTTGATCAGCCACGTCAAAATAATCACCAGACCCACCAACAATTAGAATAGTTGAAACTTGATGCGCTTCAAAAAGTGGTCTCACTTTATTAGAAAATGGTGTTATTGGTTCTTTATCAGGCGCAATTAACTTCTGCATACGTCCATCACGAATCATAAAGTTCGTCGCCGATGTATCTTCATCAATAAGTAGCGTTGACGTTTGTGTTTCTAATGCTTCCATGACATTAGCTGCTTGTGATGTGCTGCCACTCGCATTGTCAGTTGAAAAGTGCGTTGTATCTTTCTTGCCAGGCAAGTTATCTATAAATGGACTGATGTTAACATTTTGAATTCCACGTCCATCTTCAGCACGTATCTTCATAGCGTCATGACGCGTAATAACAAACTCACGACCATCATTTGGAATATGATCATAGACACTACGTTCAAGCGCTTCTAATAGGGTCGATTTACCGTGATAACCACCACCAACGATCAATGTTATGCCTTCAGGAATAGACATCCCTGTGACTGCCCGACCACTTGGCAAATTGAATGTTGTTTCGAAAGCTTGTGGGCTTGTAAATTGAATGGCACCTTTCATTGGCTCATCAGATACACCGCTTTTTCGTGGTAAAATGGCGTTATTTGCGACAAAAGCGACTAAGTGATGTTGTTCAAGTTGTTTCCTAATATATGTTTGGTCTAATTTTAATGTTACTTGATGTTGGAGTGCTTGTTGGTCAATATTTTGATACATGATGGCTTGATCTACTATCTTTGGTAAGCCATTTATAAGTGTATAGGCCGCAGCTTTTCCAAGAATCTTACGTCCTGCTGCTGGCATACCAACTTCAATGCGCACTTCAATTTCTTTGTCATTAATTACGACTGATGTACGTTCTAACATTTCTTGACCACAATGATCGATGAAAATTTTACCGTTTTTACCTGAACCTTTAACGGTACGATTAAATGCCGAAGCTTGATGGCCAAATGCTCTAGTTAAGAAATCTGATACTGCAATACGTTTGTCTTTCTCATCTAATAAATCACTTGGAATTTTGGCGACATCACGTTGAATGATAAGCCGCATTTTTGAAGGTGGCGCAAAAGGATCCACCTGTACATTATCGATAGCTAAGTGAAATTGATCAAAGGCATATATACCTTTTGTTCGTTTATACGCTCCATATTTTTGTCCATCTAACGATTTTAATGTCTTTTCGAGATCTATTGAGCGCTTCATCATTATTCCTCCGTTCAGTAAGTGTCTATTCACAGTTTACCCAACCTAACCGGCACGCATAACTTCATTCAAGAAATTCTTGATTTGAATATAAAAAAATGCATCTCAAGCATTGGATTTTCATCCTACAGCTGAGATGCATATCATCGAATTATTAAAACTTCTCAAAAAATTTTTTCACTAATAATGAAAAAGTGCAAAGACTCATCTTGCACTTTCCCAAATATTATTATAATGCTGTGTAACCACCATCAATTGTAAATACGCTACCTTGTGCGAATGATGAAGCGTCAGATGCAAGGTATACAACAATGCCACCTAATTCTTCTGGTTCACCTGGACGACCCATTGGTGTCGCACCCATCCAGTAATCGATCATTTCGCCTCCAGTATTAAACATTGGTTCAGTTAATGCTGTTTTCATGTATCCTGGCGCAATTGTGTTTACTTTGATGCCATATTTTGACCATTCCATTGCTAAACTTTTCGTTAACATGATAACGCCTGCTTTAGATGCATTGTAAGATGCTTGTTCTTGTGGTTTATTGGCAATTAATCCTGACATTGATGATGTATTAATGATTGAACCATAGCCTTGTTTTATCATTTGACGTCCTACTGCTTGTGCTACTAAGAAAACACCATTTAAGTTTAAGTTAATTACTTTTAACCAGTTTTCGTAAGATACATCTTCTGCTTTTTCATTAATTGTCATACCAGCATTATTTACTAAGATATCAACTTTACCGTACTCATTCACGACATCGTCTACCATTTTGCTAACATCTTCTGGATTTGTAACATCTACTTTTAATGCTGTCGTTTTAACGCCTTCATTATCTGCAATTGCTTTTGCTGTTTCTTGAGCTAAATCTAATTTAATGTCTGCAATAACAATATCTGCACCTGCTTGTGCTAATGCTTCTGCCATAGCTTTACCTAGTCCCATGGCACCACCTGTTACGATTGCTACTTTACCGTTTACTTTAAATTGTTCAATAATGTTTGTCATTTTTATCATCCTTTTTAATTTGATTGTGTATTAACTGTTGTTTTTACTTGTCTTCCAGGCTGTTGTACTTTCATAAAGAATGTAAGAACAAAGCCTAATACATAAATCACTGCATATGCCCAAATCGTTACTTCAGCTGAGGCGAATATAAGCATGACACTTGCAAGTCCATAACCTAGGAAATTACTTAGACCAGCTGCTAAGTTATGTACGGACACTGCCGCACCTTTATGTTCAGGTACCAACGTTGGGAAGATGGCTGACATTGGAACGAATGCAGCAACAGCGAAACCGAACATCAGTGCAATTAAAGTTGTCACGAATATATTAGGTCCACTCCATGCAGGGAAATAATAGAACGCTAACGTAGAAACGGCCATACCAATACAGCCAAACCAGCGTACTTGGCGTACCCAACCAATTTTATCTCCCATAATACCCCAGAATAAATTAGTGAAGATTGTAATAATGTACATTAAGCCCCAAACACGTAACCATTCTGACGTAGTGAATCCGAAATCTGCCGTATAAACGTGTGGTAAGAATACAACCAATCCGAATAATGACAGTTGGTTGATGATTCTTACGACAAAGGCAACTGCAACGTTCTTATTCTTAAGAATTGTGATACCTCGGCCAAATTCTCTTAACATTTCTTTCTTAGTCATACGTTGTGCTTCGACATCTTCGCCTTTTTTATCTTTAACTAAGAACATTGCGATTAATCCACCAATTAAGATGAAGATTAATGATGACCATAAAGTACCCATTTCACCAATGATTGGAATTGAAAAGCTTGGTAAATATGAACCTAGTACTCCAATACCGATTGAATACATTGCCCAGAACCAACCCATTGCTGAAGCTAGTTTGTAACTTGGTGAAGAATATGTAATCCATACGACAAAGCTATAAATAAACATTGGATATGCTAAACCACGAATACCATACATAATCATCATCATGGCATAGTTTTGTTGTTCTAGACCAAATACTAAAAATCCAACATGAAAGATCATCCAAATAATAAACGCGAATGTCATCACACGTCTTGGACTGAAAATCTCAGCCATCACACCTGATAACCATGAAGCGATAGCTACGACTAAACCGTAAACGGTTAAGACATTGCCGGCTTCAGAATTATCAAAGCCAAGACTCATAATATATTTAGATAAAAATGCTTGCTCCATACCGTCTCCGGTCATAAAAATCGCTACGGCAATGTATCCCCATATTAATACCATAGGCAATCCTAGAAATTGACGTTCTCGTTTTTCTATCTCGTTCGCCATTTTAATCCCACTTTCTACCTTTGTTTTATTCATTATTTTTGTTCTGAATTAAATTGTTCATGTGCAAGACGTTCAAGTGGAATGCCTTGTTTAAAACGTTCTGTATATTGCTCAAAGCTTGCAACTTCCTCTTTAGTTGGTTCGATTGTCATTGATTCTGTTCCTTTAAACGCAAAGTCATTCAAATATGTTGCTAAATTTGATGTCTCTGTTTCAATCATGTATCTCGCCAATACTGCGATACCCCAAGCGCCACCTTCACTTGCAGTTTGCATAACACGAACAGGACTGTCTAAGGCAGCTGCTAAGAATGATTGCGCAACTTTTTCAGTTTTAAAGATGCCACCATGACCAAACATTGAATCAATATGAATATTTTCTCTTTCTTTTAATAAATCAATACCAATCTTCAACGTACTGAAAGCACTGTAAATATGTGTTTTCATTAAGTTAGCTAAGTTAAAGTTACTGTCTACTGATCGTACAAGCATTGGATAACCATGTTGTACATCTGTGATAAACTCACCAGAAATATAACCATATGACAATAACTTACCTAAATCTTCGTCACCTTTTAAGGCACGTTCAAATAATTTGGTGAACAATTCACCTTTATCGTATTTAACTCCCATTGTTTCAAATACTTCTCCAAACAAATCGACCCAAGCGTTTATATCTGATGTACAGTTATTCGCATGAATCATTGCTACTTCGTAACCGTCTGGTGTTGTAACTATATCTACCTCTGGATAGACATCTTTGATTGGTTTTTCAAGGACAATCATTGAGAAGATACTTGTACCTGCTGAAATATTACCAGTTCTTGGTGCAACACTATTTGTAGCTACCATTCCTGTAGCTGCATCCGCTTCAGGTGCACATAATGGACATCCGGCTTGTAGCTCACCGTTTGGATCAACTAATTTCGCCCCCGTTTCAGTAAGACGTCCGGCATACTCCCCTGCTACAACTACTTTAGGTAAGATATCTCTAACATCTTGTGTGTAACCCTTTTCAGAAAACTTCTTATTAAAGCGTTAAATAATATCGTCACGATAGTCTTGTGTCTCACTATCAATTGGGAACATACCAGACGCATCTCCAATACCTAATACTTTCTCATCGGTTAGATACCAATGTATGTATCCCGCAAGTGTCGTCATATAGCTTACTTTCTCAACGTGCGCTTCTTGATCTAATGCAGATTGATAAAGTTGTGCAATACTCCAACGTTCAGGAATATTCACTTGGAAGTCCTCTCGTAAGATTTCAGCTGCTTTATTAGCATTGTTATTACGCCACGTTCTAAATGGAACGAGTAAATCGTCATTGTCATCAAACGGTAAATAGCCATGCATCATGCCACTAATACCTAAAGAAGCAAGTTGTTTCACGGTTGCATCGTATTTCTCTTTTAACTCTTGAGTCATTGCGCCATATGCTTTTTGAATGCCTACCCATGCATCGTTCACCGAATACGTCCAATAACCATTACGGTAACTGTTCTCCCATTCGAATGAACCTGTTGCGAGGGTTTGACATTGGTCATCAATCGCAATTGCTTTAATGCGCGTTGAACCGAACTCAATACCCACTGTTAAATGACCATCTTCAATAAATTGTTTGATTTGTGTATTATTCATCGTTTCACCTTACTTTTTATTATGAAAACGTTATCATAGACTTATCCTAGCATATGTATTTTTCATGAAACAAGAGAAAAGTAAGCGTTTTCTAAATTTTGTAAGTAAAAAGACACCTTTATCTTCTATTTACAACAATGAAGATAAAGGTGTTTGCTTAAATGTATTATTCAATTATGTTTATTTTAAAATGTGATAGTCTCTCATACAGTCAACAGATGCTAGAATAGCTTCTTCTTGAGTGTAACTTGGCGTCCAACCTAAAACATTTCGTGCTTGCTGATTACTAACATTTCTATTCATTTCAAGTAATAACTTACCTTCTTGTGCTTCACTATTAAATCTAGCGCCTAGCTTAATTGCGAAATCTGGAATAGTCTTAGTTGAAACTTTACTTGCTAATTCAGGGCGTTCTTTTTTAATTAATTGTGCGATTTCAGGCATAGAAATTTGTCCATCTGCAGTGGCGATAAAACGTTTACCATTTGCTTCTGGCGTTTTCATTGCCAAAACATGTAATTGTGCAACGTCTCTGACATCCACGATATTCATTGGTATATTAGGGATTCGTTTCATTTTGCCACTAGCAATATTTTCTACAAATTGAAAACTTAATGACATATGTTGATTTAATGATGGTCCAAGTATAGCAACAGGATTGATTGTCGCAAACTCAATGTGATTTTCAGTAGCATTCACAAAGTCCCACGCTGCTCGCTCAGCAATTAATTTTGACTTCTCATAAACAGAAAGTCCTTTTTCATTTGGATTAGTCCAATGTTCTTCTGTTGTCACACTAGTTTTATCTTTATTACTAAATCCTACTGCGCCAAAGTTTGCAGTCATTATTACACGCTTCACATTCGTTTTCTCGGCAGCTCTCAAGATACGCTGAATACCTTCAACGGCTTGTTTATTGATCGATTGTTCATCCGTTACGCTGACACTACCCATCACTACAGGCGATGCTACACTCATCACATAGGTGCAATCTTCCATAGCATCTTCCCAGTTATCATCTTTAGATAAATCCGCTTCAACAAATGCTAAATTTTGCGTATCAATATTTTGCGACTTTAATGTTTCTAAAATAGTATCTTTCTTAGATAACGAACGAATTGTTGCACGTACACCATAATCTTGCTTTAATAATTCCGCGACAATACGTAAACCTAAAAAACCTGTCCCTCCAGTTACTAAAACTTGTTCCTTCATGAAACTTCCTCCCCTATCTTTCTCTTGGTAGGTACAGATTATAACAGTTTTATCATATTAGTTTGATGAATTACACTTACTTTTGACAAAGTTCATTCTTAAGTTGTAGACGCTCAACTTTATAACTGTATTTACTACTCTTTTGATACGCCTTGGTCGGATAATGCAATCTTAATGTGCTCTAAATGATGACGCTCATGCCATGATAATTTCGCAAGTAATTCTGAAACCGGTACATTGCTTCCATCTGATAGCTTGATAGAACGATTTAATTCACCTTCAGTAACATGATTTCCCATCTCTACAATGCGTTGGTTGAGTCCCTCTAAAATAGTAATTGAAATTTGCGTAGGTAATTTAGAGTCTGGCAACTCTGCCCAACGTTCTTGATTAAACATGAACGCCGTTACGTCATCTTCAGTCAGTGCCATTTTCAATCTTTCATACAAATTAATCTGAGAATCTGCAATATGATGTACTAATTGTCTAACCGTCCAACTTCCTTCTCGATAACGACGTTCTAACTGCTCATCACTCAATTGATGAACCGTTTCCTTCAATTGATCACTATATGCTTCAATTTCACTCATCCATTGTTTCACATCAACTAATGTTGAATTCGTTGGCGCTTCAAATTCTCCTATTGGAAATCTTACATCCATTATAAATCCCCCTTAGCTATCTTTATCTATACCTTCTATCTACCCTTATTAAGGAAAAATAAAAAAGAAGCGAGCACAGAAATTAATCATTACATTAATTTCTATCCCACTTCCTCTGGAAATTTAAGATATATATAATTTTCTCAAAATATTAAGCTAATAATAAAGGACTTGAGAAAATAACTAAAAATACAATATTTAAGATTAACATTGTAATATTTATGGCTTTATTGCCTTTCAAGATGCCTAAGACATTTGCAATAATAGCTAATAACATCACAAACAATCCTGGAAGAAACCAGAACATGCTCGTAAACATGATAGAAACTACTAATAAAAATGATAATAAGCATAAAATACCTGAAACTAAATTAATACTATTTAAGTTCATAAGTTGCTCCTTTCAATTGGTGTTACACAGTATTATATACTAAAACTATTTTGAATTGAGCAAAATTTTTATAACAAAATTGACACATCTTTTTAACTAAAGTTAAAAGCGGCTCACACTTATGCTAGTGCAAACCACTTCAAAATGTTTTATGCTATTGTCTTATGCTAAAAGTAATGGGCTTGATATAATAATAAATTAAACAATCGGTAAATACTTACTGATTTTGTCGCCTATTCTTAGTGGAATCTCATACCACCATCAACGATAATTGTTTGTCCAGTGATGTAATCAGAATCACTACCTGCTAAGAAACTCACCACATTAGCAACGTCTTCTGGTTTAGATAAACGTTTTAATGTAATTTGATCAGTAAATTGTTTCCAACCCCATTCTTCGGGTTGATTATTTTCTTTAGCTAATTTAATCGCAATACCTTCCATCATTGGAGTTTCAACGATACCTGGTGCATATGCATTAACTGTGATACCTTTTTCTGCTAAATCACGCGCAGCAACTTGAGTTAAACCACGCACTGCGAATTTAGTACTGCTATATAAAGATAAACCTTTGTTGCCTTCAACCCCTGCTTGAGAAGTAGCGTTAATGATTTTACCACCATGACCTAATTTTTCAAATTGTTCTAATGCAGCTTGGATTCCCCAGAATACACCACCAATGTTAACGCCAATAACTTGGCTAAATTGCTCAGGTGTTACCGTGTCGATAGGTGTCATTGGTCCTAGACCAGCATTATTAACTAATACATTAAATTCACCGAAATATTCTACAACGCTACGTAATACATTAAAGACATTTTCACGGTCTGAAACGTCTGCTTTAAATGCTATCGCTTCTTGTCCTTCTGCTTTTAATGAAGCAGCCGCTTTTTTAGCTCCTTCTTCATTAAAGTCTACAAGTGCAACACTAAAACCATCTTTAAATAAACGTTCTGCTATTTTAAGTCCAATCCCTTGAGCTGCGCCTGTAACTACTGCAACTTTTTTAGTATTACTCATAAAAAACACCTCTTAAAATATTATTCATTTATTATATTATCACTTTTATATATTAACGATTTGAACATTTTATGAATAATAATTGGTGCTTTTATAAGATCGATTTGATTCAGATATTAAATAATTAATTAATACTAATATATTGTTTTCATTGTTTTTCCTTATGAATTATTGTTGCAAAATATGAAGATTAATAAAAAGTATCCCATAAAGGCATCATCCCTATTAATTTAGAAACCCGCCTTTTCATTGTTATGACAGTGTTTATTAGACGTACTTCCTACTAAATTCAGACAAGCGTCAGTCTTACCCGTCAAACCTTTAAACAAATTTTTAAGTGCTTCTTGAGCAATTTTTAATAGCCAATTATAAGCGCAATCGACATCGCCACTGCACAAATGATTACCCATAATAGTATCAACTTCCACACAAATTTAATCCATTGAGTATAAGTAATTCGTCCAACAGCTAATGCTCCCATTAAGATTGCTGAAGTTGGGAATAAAATGTTACTGATTGAATCACCATATTGGAAAGCGAGTACCGTTAACTGACGATTAATATGCAGTAAATCTGATATTGGTACCATTAATGGCATTGTTGTTAATGCTTGACCCGATCCAGATGGTATAAAGAAATTAAGTAAGAACTGTAATATAAACATAGCAATAATAACAAATGAAGCTGGTATATCTGATAGCAATGTTGTCATGCCATGAACAATCGTATCGATGATTTTACCATTTTCCAAAATAACAACGATTCCTTTAGCGAATCCAACAATCATTGCGCCAAATAAAATGTTCTGCATTCCTTCAATCAATGCGTCAAATGTACCATTTAATCCAAGTCCACTTACTAAACCTGCAACAATACCAGCAAGTAAGAAATTGGCGCTCATCTCATTAAACGTCCAATCGAATACAAATATGCCAAATACGTTAAATAGAATTGTAGCAACTATGATAAGTAAGCTAGCTGCTTGTCTCTTACTAAAATGTTGATAGGTGATTTCTTGAGTAATATGACCTTCTTCTTTTTCTAGCTCATACACAATACTTTTTGACTTATCTTTCTTCACTTTACGTGCATATAACATAACTGTAGAAATGGCTGCAGTTAAGATAAATAAATAGATAATTGTACGTAAACCCCAGCCTGAGAACATTGGTAGTTCAGCAACGGTTTGTGCCACACCAACTGTAAAGGGATTTAACATACCTCCACTGAAACCACTGGCAGCACCTAAAATAACCATTGCAGCACCTGTTAAGGCGTCATAACCTAATGTTCGAGCGATTATAATGCCAATTGGAACAAAGATAATTGTTTCTTCTGCTAATCCAATTGTAAATCCTAATATAGAGAATATTGTCATCGTCAATGGAATCATTAGGAAATTGGCCTTTCCTAACATTCTCATTGCTTTGTTTACACCATTTTCGAAAGCACCCGTCTTATGAATAATGCCAAAGGCACCACCTACTAGAAATATATAGAATACGATTTCTCCGCCACTGATTAGTCCTTCAGGAATTGACCTGAATATTTCGAGGAAGTTGACGTTTGCCGATTCCACAGTATGGTAAGTCCCTGAAACGACAAGTGTTTGATCTCCTTTCTTTTCACGCGCATATTCACCAGCTGGAATAATGTAAGTTAATAACCAAGCTAGAAAAATAACAAACATTAATAAAGCATATGTATGAGGCGTCTTAAACTTAAATTTCTTATGCTTCTTTTCTTCCATAACTCATCAACACCTTAAATAGAATAGAATGTATCTCATCAGATGATTATATACATCATACCCTATTTATCAGCTGATATACGATTACAATTTAAATTACATTTGTTATTTTCGTCATTTCAGCGCTGGTTAGACCTATAAATACTTACAATTAAAAAAGCATCACCAAAATGAATAAATGATTCATTTTGATGATGCTTGTATTTCAAAAATGTCTATTTTAATTGTCCGTTATCATCGAAATCTTCTAATTTATGATATTGAATTCTAGGAATGTCATCGATATGTTTTAATTTCTCAGCTAATTGTTCAAGATAGTCACGTCTTACCTCTTCGCTATGGCTAACTTGATAAGCAATAAATGGTTCTAATGGTGTCATACCAGAGAAATAAATCATACCATGGTTAATATGGAATAATACTTGTTCATAAATATCTCCTGAGAAACCATTTGCAGCATAGCTTCCTTCGGGTGAGCCAGTCGTAGTTGAGATCATGGCTGTTTTATCTGTTAATCGAGCTTTGTCATAACGGTCATATTCTCCGCCATAAATGCCACCAAACATAAAGATTTTATCAAACCAACCTTTAAGTATGGCTGGAACACTAAACCACCATAGTGGAAATTGGAAAATAACTAAGTCTGCCCATAACAGTTTTTCAAATTCTTCCTTAATCACTGATGTTAATTCATCGTTATCATATGCATTTTTTTGTTCTATTGCGTATTTGAAGAATTCAGGATCTGTTAAGTTTTTGAAATCTTTTTTTCTAGCAACTGGATCAAAATCCATTGCGTATAAATCCGAAACTTTAACTTCATAACCTTGTGCTTCTAATGTTTCTACAGCTTTATCTTTTAATGCATCATTGAATGACTTTGGTTCAGGATGGGCATATACAATTAATGCTTTCACATTCTCACCTCAATAGAATTGGAATACTTATACGTTCAAGATACTATGAATTTCTTTTATCACAAACATATATGCTCGTTTAAATGTAATTAGCATATTGTCCTTACAAATCCACTCTATAAACGTAAAAAAGTGAGATAGACGGATCATAGACGAAACATCCGTTACCTCACTTAAGCTATTCTCGCTAAACTAATCAATTATCTTTAAAACGTATACTTCCAATTAATAGTGGCGAAATATGTATATTCAACTATGTATATATCTAAGCCTTATATTACAAGGAGGTTAGACTGCACGGTGTATAAAAGTTAGCAATTAACTGTTTGAATGGTCGATTTATACATTAACATTTTGGGATGGTGAGCAATCTAACTTCTCTTGAATATACTTTAAAATAGTATCAAAAAATTTAAACCCTATGTTTGTCTATTCTCAAAAGATACGTATGAATGCCTAACTGTTATTCCCATTGCGGATTATGATTTTCTCCTTTTAAAAAATGAGTAATGTAAGAAATAGTCCTAACAACGTGAAAAAGAGTACTGGAATCGTAATGACTATTCCTGTTTTAAAGTAAACGCCCCATGATATTTTGACATCTTTTTGAGCTAAAACGTGAAGCCATAATAAAGTGGCTAATGAACCTATAGGTGTAATCTTCGGACCTAAGTCAGACCCTATTACATTCGCATAAATCATACCTTCTCTAAGGATACCTGTCACTTGTGATTGATGTATTGCTATCGCATCAATTAAAACGGTCGGTAAGTTATTCATGATAGATGATAAAATTGCAGAAATAAAACCTACGCCCATAATACTAGTAAATAAGCCATGCGCAGATATAGATGCAAATATATGACCTAATATGGTTGTAATGCCAACATTTTTAAGTCCAAATACAACTAAATACATACCTAATGAAAAAATCACGATATTCCATGGCGCACCTTTGATTACTTTTCCAGTAGAAACAACATCTGATTGGCGTGCCAAGAGTAGGAAGATAATAGCGACAATTCCAGCAATCAGAGACACTGGTACGTGTATAAACTCACTGACAAGATAACCTATTAATAGTATTGCTAAAACAAGCCAAGATATGCGAAATAGTTTCTGATCTTTAATCGCGGCACCAGGACTTTGAACCTTTCGAATATCAATGGTCTTTGGAATCGATGTTCGAAAATAAATCCATAATACAATGATACTTGCTAGAAGTGAGAATATATTTGGTATTAGCATACGACTCAAATATTCTACAAATCCAATGTTGAAGTAATCCGCAGAAACAATATTCACTAAGTTACTTACCGTAAAAGGTAACGACGTTGTATCAGCGATAAAGCCACTTGCGATAATGAAAGGAAAGATCACTTTCTTACTAAATCCAAGATGACGTACCATCGCTAAAACGATTGGCGTCAAGATAAGTGCAGCACCATCATTCGCAAAAAATGCTGCCACTATCGCACCGAGGAGCATAATGTAAACAAACATTCTGAAACCGTCACCTTTAGATGCTCGAACCATATGTAATGCAGCCCATTCAAAGAAACCAATTTCATCCAGAATAAGTGAAATCAAGATGACAGCGACAAATGTTAAAGTTGCGTTCCAAACGATATCTGTTACTTCCACGATGTCAGACCAACCAACAACTCCAGTAATAAGCGCTAAAACTGCGCCTACAACAGCAGTAATTCCTATATCTAGTCCTTTAGGTTGCCAAATAACAAAAATCAAAGTAATAACAAAAATGAGAATGGCTAAAAAAGTCATCATAAACGTTCACCTACAAAGTGTCGTTGATGACGATGTGAAAAATGAGTTATAGATGATATATATTTGTCTTTCATATCAGTCAAATCCTCCTATGTCATTAATAAGCATATCATGAGCTATGTTGTGAAATCTATGTGGCAAAGTTATAAGGCGAATGATTAAATAAAAAATAGAATCTCATACATATAAAATGTTTGAGATCCTATTTTCGCGAGATTCAATGGCCCTTTTTCTTTTGCTTATTTTTTTGAACTTTAAGCTGTCGTTTGCGTGCTTTTGTCTGTTCTTTTTTTAATTTCTTACTCTTTTTACCCTGTACTTTTTTCATTTCTTGCTCTTTTTTGATTGCTTTTTGAGCATAAGTTGAAGTTTTAGGTTGTTTTTGTTCTTTAGCAACTTGCCTTTGTAAACGTTTAGGATTTACTTTTTTTGGTTTCTTTTTTTCAATGGAAACTTTCGTTTGATTTATCAATTCATCTAAATGACCATAAATAAAATTAAAAATTTCAGCACTATTTGGCTCAGTTCCAAAGGTAAATTTCACCAACTTAACCCTATCTTCTTCCCTATATTCAACCAATCCTATGAAAAACTGACCATCATGAAATATTGATAATTCCAATGATTGTCCCTCCTCTATATATAACTTGAAATGAGGGACGACCTGAGGAGGAAGGTTACTGACAAATGATTGCATTTGCATTGGGACTACCAACCCAATTGTGTTTTTACATTTCTCTATAAGCATAACTGATATACACTAAGAAACCAATATGAAGCAATTAAAAATTTAATCATTTCGATGTGTATAAACATCTAATGTATGAAGTGATTTTTTATCTTATCTACTTTTGTTAATTGCATAAAATTTTGAAATAATTGTGTAGATGATTTAATTTTTATAAGGAGTTTAGTTATGAATATTTATCAGACTTATGCATTATTGGTAATCGGTATTATCATATTAGGCTTGATTGTAAATGTTGTTGTGACAATAGTAGACAAGAGGAAATTGATCAACCATATACATACACTTTGGCGTAATAAGAAGCCTATTGAGAACTTCATACGCCCAAATTCCCGCTTCGACTATCAATTCAAACTCAAACGTGACCAACATAACAACCTCATCGATGATAAAACATGTTCGGATTTAAATATGGAAGAAATCTTCCATCGTAGTAACTTTAACTTCACGGCTATTGGAGAGATGCGTTGGTTTGCCACATTACGCAATATGTTTAAGGTTAATAACAAACAACTATTAGACCAATTTAATAATGATGAAACATTTAGGGTCAATGTATCTTATCATCTCGCTTCTATTGGTAAAGTGGTGTACCCTATTTTCCCTGATCAACTTAAAGCAATAAAGCGAAATAATTTATTTATGATTTGTCCATTTCTACCATTTATTGGACTCATTATTTGTTTCATTTCTCCATCAACTGGAGTACTTATAACTTTATTTTCGATACTACTAAATATTGTATTATCCGGTACCTTGAAACGTACTTATGATCAAGATTTAAAGTCATTATTCTATACAGCGAAAGTCCTTAAGGAAGGTTATCATCTCGACCAAATTAAAGGCACACCAGAAGTTAATACGAACTTTAGTCACTTTAAAGGGGCACGTTTATTTAGTGGTCTACTAGGTAAAGTGGGAGATCAAGATATCGGTGGCGCATTTATTATGTTACTCAAGATGGCATTCATGGTGGATTATTTCCTCTTCCATATCATCCAGCATACGTATTATCGATATCAAGACGAGGTAATGGCTTGCTATGACTATGTAAGCATCTTAGATAATCACTATTCATTAGCCATGTATCGACGCACATTAGACACTTATTGTGAGCCGACTGCCTTTTCGAATGAGCAAACATTAACATTCACTAATTTGATTCATCCTTTACTGGAAAATGCAGTCCCAAACGACCTCGACATTAACCACAATATTCTACTAACGGGGTCGAATGCATCAGGAAAATCAACATTTATGAAAGCCGTAGCAATTAACCTTATTCTTGCACAAACGATAGAAACTGCGACGGCGGATGCGTTTAGCTATCGTCCCGGCTTAGTTTATACGTCAATGGCTAATGCCGATGATGTTCTGTCGGGCGATAGTTACTTCATGGCTGAGTTGAAATCTATTCGTCGTCTATTCGATATAGAGACGCATATGCCAGTGTACTGCTTCATAGATGAAATCTTTAAAGGCACGAATACAACTGAACGTATTGCAGCATCAGAATCTGTATTATCATATTTGAATCATCAACCAGAGTACAGAATTGTAGCAGCGACACATGATATCGAACTTTCAGAATTATTAAAGGACAATTATCAAAACTATCACTTTAATGAAACGATTGAAAACGATGAAATCCACTTTGATTACAAAATTAAAAAAGGGAAAGCGAATACGAGAAATGCAATTGAATTGTTGCGAATTACTAACTTCCCTAACAAAATCTACAAAAGAGCCAAGGATCAGGTTAAAGATTTGGATTAACATTGTTTCATGTAAAACATTATCAATATAAGCGGGATGATGAGTTCAAATTATGATTTTGTCACCCCGCTTCTTTATAGTTTAGTTGATGATTTAAGATAGATTTAAGATGAAATTATGATAGATTTTATCATTATTGTTTACTGTGAGTATTGAGGTGACATTATGAAACGAATTACAATTGCTGATAGTTTAAGAGGTTTTAGCTTATTAGGCATATTTCTTGCTAATCTACTTATATTTCAATTTAGTTTATCTGGCAAAGACTACATCGAACATTTCCATTTAACCCCTGTAAACCAAGGAATATTCAACCTTATCATCATACTTGTTGAAGAAAGTTTTTTACCTATTTTTGCAATACTGTTTGGCTTTTCGATGGATAAACTGTATCAGTCTATGAAATTAAAAGGATTGCCACGGCCTAGATTAAAATTATTACGTCGTGCCATTTTCTTACTTATCTTAGGCTTTATCCATGCAAGTTACATATGGGAAGGCGATATATTAACAGCTTATAGTTTAGCTATGTTATGTGTGATACCCTTTATTTCACTAAGTACGAAAGCTTTCAAATGGTTTAATATTGTAATTATTTCTCTCATGCTCGTGATGGGTATTTGGTCTATGTTTGATGATTCTCAAGCGTCTACATCATCTGACAAATATGATTCAGCTTCATATATTCATAAAGTGCAAAAGATTTATACAGAAGGTAGTTATAACGATATCCATCACGTAGATGATATAGCGACATCTCCTAAATTTGCAGAATTAGAAGATCAATTAGGCGATAATAAAGGTGCTATCTTCTTGATAGCTATACTTTTTGAAGTACCATTATTCACTTTAGGTATCTTCCTTTCTAGATGTGGATGGTTCGAGAAAGATGCGAAACACTTTTGGACATCGAAACTCTTTATATACCTTATTCCAGTATCTATTATTGCCAAATCAACCATACTCTGGTTGGATAACGAGGCTATTTCAGGTACGCTTGTAGCTATATTTGGACCGATTTTATCCTTAGGTTACATGAGTTTATTTAAATATTTATACCAACGTTATGAGACGCATCCAATTTTTAAAGGTTTGGAAAATGCTGGCAAAATATCTCTTACCGTTTACATTACACAAAGTATCATTGGTACACTCGTCTTCTATAGTTACGGTCTAGGGTTATTTGGCAAAGATATACTCATTTACACAAGCATTTTATTCGTAATTATCTATATTCTTTTAGTGTTATTAGCAACATTGCATCAAAGATACTTTCGATACGGTCCATTAGAATATCTCCTGCGCATGTTCACATATTGGAAATGGCATGTAGGTAAACGTAAATAGACATACTAAAAAGGTTCAACGTGGTTAATCATTAACTGCACGTTGAACCTTAATTTATGTTGCTAAGCATATTGAATTAGCACATTGAATTATTCATAGTGTCCTTTAAATTTAGGGCTTTCTCCATATTTATTTTTATTAAATTTACTATTTAAGCATGTGATTACTATTTGGTAGATTGAAACAGCAAATTGTACTAGGGAAAATAGGAGAATAAATAACAATGCCCAACCATTTTCACCATTAGGGTCATTAATATTCCAGATTAATTGCACAATAAAAGATATCACACCTAATACAACTGATAAGATAGGAATAAACATCGTACGATCAGTGTCATGGAAGCGTCTGACTGTCATCGCTAAATTAGGAATGAATGTAATAATTGCGTATAAAACCATATAAATGATTGTGATAACTAACATAACTACGCTTAAAATTGATAAGCCTTCAGATTGAAACCCTGCTGCGAACATAATCATGATTAATGCCATAATATAAAGAATCAGAGCGGGTCCATAAAAGATTAAATGCCATAATTGCATAAACCAGAATTCACTTCGTCTTGAACGACCTTTGAAATTAAAATAATTTTTCCAAAACAACTTAAATGCTTCGCCAAAACCTACTTTTGGATTCATAAGCATAAACTCCTTTGCGTAATTTTAATTGCCGTCTTTCCCTTACCTTTATCGTATCATACTGGCATAATTATAAAACCCTATAAAAAAAGTTCTCAAGCTAATTTAATTAACCTGAGAACTTGAGTATGAACTTATTAATTTTCTTGCTTTATAACTTTACCATTAGCATCTAACTTAATAATTTTATTATTTTTAGTTTTATATGTACCTAAAATTTCGCCATCTTTATTTCGATAATTCACAATCCAATCGCCACTATGACCGACCATTTTAACATCATCCCATAAATAGTTTGTCTTACCTACCGCAATACCTTCGAAATCCGAAATCATTTGATACACTTGGTTACGGAAATGCGTATTAACTGTTCCTGATTTCTCTAAGTATTCTGCAGATAATGGATTGTTATTTTCTTTATCTTTTTTAGATAAATTATCTACAATATTTATCTTATACGTTAATTCTGGTAAAGCTTTGTTGTCTTTATTCGTTTTATAGACATCAATTAATTTTACTTCTTTACCTTTTCCTAATAAATCTTTGTAATCTAATGAACCAGATTGCATGCGTCCGATAAAGATTTTATCGTTACTAACTCCGATTAATGCTTCAAAGTTCCCTTTATTAGGTGATACATTATAGAAATTCATACCTTTTGGAGCATTTTTGATGCTATCATCGTACTTCACAAGTTTGAAATCAACTAGTTTAAAGTTTTTATTTCCAGTCGCAAGTTTGTATTCATAAATTCCAGTTAGAATTTCATTCTTAGTCAATGTATATCGCTCAACATCCTCCACACAGAAGGCAAGTGCTAATTTTTGTTTTTCAGAAAGCTTTGCTACTTCCTTTTCCAGCTTTTGATCTTTTTTAGACTTCTTAGATTTTGTTTGTTCCGCGTTAGATTTCGTTTTAGCACTATCTTCTTTGGAACCATCATTAGAACCACAAGCTGCAAGTAAAAGTAAAAACACCCCACACATAAATAATAGTTTCTTCATCTATGTCTCCTCATATCATTTGCATTTTTAAAATCAATTAATTATACTATATTTTATTTATAAAAGTGTACTTTGTAAATACTTATTTGAAAGTATTTCTTGCAAAAAAAGTGCTCCATTATAATTTTTGGAGCACTCTTTTTAATATAATTTATTAATGTCGTTCCAACTATTTTCAACAGCTTGTTGAATCGTTCGAGTAATTTTATTCTGATTATTTTCTATTAAAGATAATACATAAGCTCCAATTACGGGTGGGAATTTAGGTATTATAATTTCATTACTTGGATATGTCTTCTTCAACTTATTAATAACATTATCTTTAAACTCAAGATTAGAAAATAGACCCCCACATAATACGATAGGTGGCTTATATTGTTTTTTATCAATTGAAAGAAACGCAGCCTTAACTAACTCAATCAATGAATCTATACTGTTATTAATAATTTCTATAGCAACATCATCACCACTTCGCGCAACTTCAAAAACTACTTTTGCTAATGAAGCGATATTTGATCGCATCTCTAAATTTTGATACACGTATGGAATTATATCTGTTTCATGTCTTAGACTTAAATATTTCTTAAGTGCTTCAGTTAATTGAGTAGACTTACCTCTTCCATCATAACTTTTCATTATTGCAACAAGTGCTTGCCTACCTATATCATATCCACTACCTTCATCACCTAGTACATATCCCCATCCACCAACTCTATTTAATTCATTTGTTTTCTTATTATAGCAATATGATATAGATCCAGTACCAGCTATAAGTACAATACCGGACTCTCCATATGTACCCGATGCCAAAGCACATATGGCGTCATTTTCAACAATAACTTTTATCCTATGCAATTTGTATCCTTCCAATGACTTTTTGATTAAGTTTTTTTCTAAATCTCTCCCAGCACCACTTAAAGATAAATATATACTGTTTATATCATTTAACTCTATCTTAGCTTGTTTTCTTAATATCGATATCATATTCATTAATGTCGTTTTAACAGAATCTAACCCTTTAACCTGTATATTTGTAGATTCAGCCATAGTATACCCGACGATTTCTCCATAGTCGTTACCAATCACACCTGCCGTTTTTGTTCCTCCGCCATCAATACCAATATAATATTTCTTATTAAAATTCATTGTTAAATCAATCCTATTCTTTCACATTCAACACGAAAGATTGCCAAGGTTCTATTAAATCTAATAAAAAATGTTCATCTTCAGTAATTTTACCAATAACATTTTTCACACCACTATTTTCCATATTTTGAAGTGCTATCTGCATTTCTCCCTTATAATGACCATAAGTTTCATTACAAATTAAAATATCTCCCTTTTCAATTTTAGAAGTATTATGTGATGGAAATTCTCTATCTTTAAAATGAACTCTACTCATTGTAGAGCGAATAACATAATCTGAGACATCACCACGATTAAAGTGCTCTTCTTCCAAAACAATCTTTTTTTCTAAATTTGAAATATCAGGATTTAACTCTATATTGAGTGTAGGCATTGATAAATTAATCTTGGATAATGCATATAACTCTTCATCGGTAGCATAAGCGTTACTTATAATAATATCATCAATTAGCCCAGTCATTAATAAGTGCTTCGCTTGAACTTCAATCGGCAAATCTCTATGGTCTTCTAATGTAGGTAAACCTTCCATTACCTTCCATGGTCCTATATTGCCATGTTGAGATGTCACGAATGCTGCAGTCGTCAATTGATGTTGTTTATATGATTCTGATGTTTTTTGAAAATGATTAAATGATAAACCTGTATATTGCTGTGGATAAAAGTTGTGACATCCTATCAAATTGTCTTTATTAGGCTTATAATTTAGAACATCATTAATAAATGTTGCACTCGTACTTATATTTAATTCAATAAACATATTTTGCTTATTATGAGTCATTTTTGCTACTTCTTGTGCTGAAAAACCTGAATCAATTCTAATTCCAGAAACTCCTAATTGATCGAAAAATGTTAAATCTAAATTATCTATTTGAAGGTCTTTAAACACTTCTCGATTAATATCAGCAATGACCTCCATACCGTTCTTATTGGCATATTTAACAATTTCCTTAAACTTTTCAAAAATTTCACGTTCTTCTTGTTTCACAGATAGCAAATTAGTAAATATTCGTTTAAAACCATATCTCACACTATTATCAATATAATCTTTCATCATCTCTAAGTCAGATTGTGTAGGATAAATTGAGATACCTAATCGATGCATTTATTTGCCCTCCTCAGATTTATAGATAACACCTTTAATTTTTTTATTTTCAAGTAATTGTCTTGATTTTTCAAAAAATAAAATACTATTGAATGTAATCAAAAAATATATAATTATCCATCCGAATGCATTAATTTCATCGAAAATTAAAGTTGGAATACCAATGATAAATGGCATAATTACTAAAAGTAACCATCTGTTAATCGCTACTTTCTTAATAATCAATTGTGATAGCTTTAAGCAAAAAATTAATAGAATTAATAAACTTAATATATACAAAAGTCTCATGGAATATCACTTCTCTTCTAACTTTTTATATAGTTCAATCATCTTTTCAATTAAGCTTTTTTCACTCAATGCTGTCATAAGATGGTCTTGTGCATGAATCATTAATAGCGAAGTATCTACTTTTTCACCATTAATTTCATCTTGAATTAAACGTGTTTGTGTTTTATGAGCTTCTGCCATTTCTTGCTCTGATTCATCTAAAAATTTTTTTGCTTCCTCAAAATTTCCTTCAGTAGCACTATTTAATGCTTCATAAGCTAAACTTTTCGCATTTCCTCCATGTGCAATAATTTCAAATATTTCTGCTTCATTTTTATTTTCCATAACAAGTCACCTATCCTATTCTTTTTCTGCAGAATCTTCATTAAGACTTTGTTCTTGAGCTAACATTTCACGCTCATATTTTTTAAAGAAAGGATAATAAAGCACGATTGCAATAAGTAAATTAATTAATACTAATATCAGTGCTTTCCAATCTCCGTTAGTGGCAAACAATGCACCGATAGGTCCTGGTAATGTCCATGGTGCTAAAATTGTAATTTTTGCAATTAATCCTAATTTAAAAACAAAATACGTGACAGTCGTTAAAACCAAAGGAATAAATATAAATGGTAAAGCTAGAATAGGATTCATTACTAATGGAGTCCCAAAAATAAGAGGTTCATTTATATTAAATATGCTAGGAATAATTGAGAATCTCCCTACTTTTTTAAGATACTCTGATTTAGAGAAAACCATTAATATACACAAACTTAACGTTGCACCTGCTCCTCCAATCCAAACAAACCATTGGAAAAACGGTTCTACAACTATATTAGGAAGTTGCTCTCCAGCTGCTTTTGCGTCTATGTTTTGATCTAAAAGTGAGAACCAAATCGGTTGGAAAACAGCCCCCATAACAGCAACACCATGTATACCTGCAGCCCATAAAAGAACAATAAAGAATACTGGTATTAAAGCACCTAATAATGAATCACCTGCAAATTTGCCAAGCGGTTCAAATAGCATGTTAACAATCTTATTTAAATCTATATTTAAAATCACACGAACGAACCATGAAATGATAATAACTAAAGTTGCTGGAATTAAAGATTCAAAAGATCTGGCAACTGAACTAGGAACTTGTTCCGGCATTTTAATAGTAAAACCTGATTTAATAACTAATCGACTTATTTCTACTGCAAATATCATAGAAATGATAGCTACAAATAAACCAGAACCTCCTAAATCCGCCATAGGCAACACATATCCAACAGCATCTTTTTTAGCTAATTTATCATCTAAATTTAATGGAATATTCATCATTAGAAAGGTTGCTAATGAAAGTAAACCACCTGAAAGACCATCCATTTTGTATGATTTTGATAAATTATACCCCATACAAAACGCTGCGTATAAAGCCATTAAACCTAATGTCATTCTATTTGCGATCATTATCTTCTCAGCATGTGGTTGTACTAAATCTGCAAGATAGGGTATTGGTGGTGACGCAAATAAAGTGAAGAATGATCCAACAATAATCAATGGTAACGTTGCAATAATACCATCACGAATGGCAACTAAATGTCTTTGCTCAGATGCTTTTGCCATTGGTGTCATTAATACTTTTTCAAGCCATTGTAATATCTTTTGCATAAAACCATCTCCCAAACATTTATATTATTTATCGTATCCTTTAATTTGTTTTAAAATTTTAGGCGCACCTATTGGTGTATAACCCATTGGATCAACTACATCAACTGGTTTTCCAACTTCATCTCCCATCTTTTTAAACTTATCTAAACGATGCTTAACTTGTGGAGCAACTAGCCCTAAATCGTAATTTTCAATTTCATTCTCAAATTCCTCTGATCCGACCGCTTTAATTTCAAGATCATAATTTTCCTTTTCTGCTTGTTTCTTTATTGAGTCAACAACCATTGCGCTTGACATTCCACCTGAACAAACCATAATTACTTTCATTTAAAACACTCCTCTATTTGAATTTATTATTTTTTATAGCTTTTCTTGTATTTTCTAATTTCTGACGGTTGCTTAAATAATCATTACTGGCAATGCAAATATACAAAATATCAATGATACTTAACATTGCAATTCTTGAGCTCATTGCTCCACTTCTTTTTGCTTTTTCGGAAGAACTAACAAACAGCTGTACGTCTGATAAATTAGATATAGGATTATCACCATATTTCGTTATAGAAATTACTTTTGCACCTTTCTCTTTAGCTAACTGAGTAGAATTAACTATATCTTTAGTTTGACCTGAACTTGATATAGCAATTACTACATCTTCTGAAGAAAGATTAGCACTTAAAGTAACTTGTTCATCAAAGCTATTTCCGACATCACACCAATAATCAATACGTGTTAGTTTTTGCTTAAAATCTTGTGCAATAAGAGCTGAAGCTCCAATACCATAGATACAAGTTTTTCTCGCATTAACAATTAATTCAAAAGCATGTTTAATGTTTTCTGTTGATAAAATTCTTTCTGTATCTCTTAAAGTCTTAGTATTATTATGAAATACAGTTTGCGTAACTTCTTCAATTGAATAATCTTTATCTATTTCTGCATAACCACGTTGATTACTCCCTGGTTCGTTTAAGTCATAAGCGATTTTTAACTTTAAGTCTTGAAAGCCCTTACATTTTAGCTTTTTAGATAACCTAACAACCGTTGCCACACTGACGTTTGTTAGGTCTGCTAGTTTTTGTACGGAATAATTAATAATTTCATCTGGATGCTCAAGAATATACTCTGCAACTCTACGTTCCGAGGGATTTAAATCGCTTAAAGATGATTCAATAATAATCAAACTACCATTCAATAAACATCACCTCTAAAAAGAATAATATTTCACTTCAATTACAATTTACAAAATATTATTACATTTGTCAAAATCTAATTTATATGTAATTTTGTTATATTTCTTCTTAATTCATTTGTTTTTTTATGCTAATCTTACATTGTAATGAATAATATGATATTAAAATATTTTTGGAAAGGAATTATATTGTGAAGAAGTTTCTTACAATTTTAATTTTGAGTACCTTAATTTTATGTGCATGTAGCTTTGAACAAGACGTAGAAAATAAGAATGATCGTAATGCATCGACTAAAACTACTGGCAATGAACAACAGAAGAAGGAAGTCATAAATGGTAGAACATACTATGACGGCATTTTAATCGTTAATAAAACAACTAAACTACCATCTGATTACAATCCTGGTGAGAAGCCTAAAGCACAACGTGCATTACAACAAATGTTTACTGATGCTGAAAGAGATGGTGTGAGTCTTTATAAGATTAGTGGATTTAGAAGTTACGAAACACAAGTGAATTTATATAATCAATATGTTGCGCGCGATGGTGAAGAAAATGCAGACCGTTATAGTGCACGTCCTGGCACTTCTGAACATCAAAGTGGGTTAAGTTATGATGTGGGTGCTATTGGATCAGATGCTAATTTACGCGAATGTTTTGGAGCAACAAAGGAAGGACAATGGATTGCGCGAAATGCCCATCGTTATGGTTTTATCGTGCGTTATCCAAAAGGTAAAGAACAGATCACAGGCTACCAATATGAACCGTGGCATTTGCGTTACCTAGGAAAAAACAATGCGACTAAAGTACAACACTCTGGTCAATCCTTAGAGGAATATGTTAAATATAAAGATCGCTCAGAAAGCTAATATATTGCATTCTGAGCGTTTGTATGTACTATTCAACCTTTTTTTCTTTCACTACATTTCCATTAGCATCGAGCTTTTGAATTTTGTCATTCATATTTCTATAAGAACCAACGATTTCTCCATCTTGATTGCGATATCGTACCGACCAATCTCCATTTGAATTAAGTAGCTTCACATCTTCCCATAAATAACCTGAATCTTTTAAGCTAATACCTTCAAAATCTGCAATAATTTGATAGATTTGATTTCTAAGATGTAATCTACTACACCCGATCGTTCTATCTCTTTATTAGACATTCCATTCTCGTCATAACTTATTTCAGGATACTTATTATCAATATGCATTTTACTTACTAATTCTGGCAAGGCTTTATTATTTTTATTTTTTAAATAGACATCTTTTAAATTTACTTCTCTTCCATGTTGCATTAATTCATTATAATCAATGATTGCAGCTTGCGTTCCTCCTAAGAATATCTTCTCATTATTCACACCGATGATGGCAGCGAAACTTCTTTTGTCAGGATATACGGTGTAAAAATGCATATCTTTTGGCGCATTTGCAATAGGTTTATCATATTTAACTAACGTAAAATCAACTAATTTATAGTGTTTCTCTCCAGCTGGAGCTATAGCTAAATAAAATCCAGTTAAAATTTCATTTTTAGTTAATGTATATTGGTCAACGTGATCGACACAAAAAGCTAAAGCCAATTTTTCCTTTTCAGAAAAGTTAGGTATAATATCTTTGTTTTTTTCTTCATCCTTCTTTTTATTATCAATCTTGTTTTGCTTTTTATTGTCTTTTGTTGTTTTAGTATCCGTTTGTTTCGTGTGAGATTCCGTTTTATTTTCTTTAGATGGTTCATGTGTACTGCAGGCTGTTAACACTAACATAAATGTGATACTAAGTGATAGAAATTTTTTCATTAACGATCCCTCTAATCTTATAACACTTTTATATAATATTATTATACTATACAAATATTATAATTTTAGGTGATGTTTATAACACTCTGATACAGAGCCCACACAAAAATCCGATAGCTTTTAAGCTACCGGATCAAATCAATTTTGTTATTTTAGACTGCCGTCACACTTATTTATTTGATTATTGTTCCTTCTTTTTCATGAATCATTTGAATAATTTCATTCTTTTCATTCATAACAGCCACTTTAGGCGCATGGTCAACTAATTCACGTTCATCTAATTGAACATAGGTCATAATAATCACCACATCGTCAACTTCAACTAATCGAGATGCTGCACCATTAAGACAAATCTTGCCACTACCTCGTTCACCAGCAATAACATATGTTTCAAAGCGGGCACCGTTATTGTTATTTACGATGGCTACCTTTTCATTAGGTAAAATATCGACTGCGTCTAATATATCGGCATCAATCGTAATACTTCCAACATAATTTAAATTTGATTCAGTCACACGTGCTCTATGGATCTTACCGTTCATCATCGTTCTAATCATAACTTACTATTCACTTCCTAAAATTATATTATCTATCAATCGTGCTTTCGAAAACTTAACAGCTAAAGATATAAAAATTTGTCCTTGTATTTCTGTCGCAACTTCTAAATCAGGGTAACTATAAATTGCAACTTCATCAATATGACCACTTGTATGTTTCGATAAGTATGTCTTAATCTCACCAACAATAATATGACTACGTCGCTCTCCTTGTTTATACAATGTTTGAGCTATTTCCAAACTTTTACTCAAGTGAACAGCTTCTTGTCTCTCATCGTCAGTTAAATATACATTTCGCGAACTACGTGCAAGTCCATCCGCTTCACGTACAATATCAATACCTACAATTTCAATTGGATGATTAAAATCTTCTACCATTTTTTCAACAATTGCGAGCTGTTGTGCATCTTTCTTACCAAAGTATGCTTTATTAGGACTCACAATATTAAATAACTTGTTTACGACTGTAACTACACCATCGAAATGACCTGGACGTTGTGCACCTTCTAAGACTTCCGCTAGACGTCCTACCTTTAACGTGACACTTAGCTCGTTTGGGTACATTTCTTCTACTGCTGGATGGAATACATAATCAACATTAATTGCTTCAACTAAGGCTACATCTTGATCAATTTGACGTGGATAGGCATCGAAATCTTCGTTTGGACCAAATTGTAGAGGGTTTACAAATACACTAATTACAGTAATATCATTCTCTTCAACTGAGCGACGCATCATACTCAAATGACCTTCATGTAAGGCTCCCATCGTTGGAACGAAGCCAATCGTTTTACCTGTACGCTTCAATTCCTGTGTAATTTGTTGCATCTCAGATACAGTTTGAATCACTTTAGTCATTGCTGTTTACCTCATTCAATATCTTTTTCTTATATGTGTGGGCTTCAGCTGGAAAAGTCCCTGCCTTAACTTCTTCATCATAATGTTTGATGGCATCAATTCCTACTGAAAAATCGCCAAATTGTTTTACAAATTTAGCATAGCGATCAACGCCATAATTTAACATATCGTGATAAACCAATACTTGACCGTCTGTGTCTTTTCCTGCGCCAATACCAATAACGGGTATATCTAATTGCTCACTAATTAAACCAGCTAAGTCACTTGGAATCGCTTCTAATACTAAAGCAACTGCGCCTGCTTCTTGAACTGCATGTGCCTCTTGAATTAACTGTTTAGCCGCATCTTTCGTGCTACCTTGTAATCGATATCCCATAACACCAACGCTTTGTGGCATTAATCCTAGATGCGCTACGATTGGTATTCCAATTTGTGTTGATTTCTTAATGAAATTAACTAAATGTGCACCTTCTGCTTTTAACGCATTGGCATTTGTTTCCTGATAAAGTGTTATCGCATTTTTCAAATCATGTTCATCACTTACACCAACTGCGCCAATTGGTAAGTCCACTACTACAAAAGTATCATCAGCACCTCTACGTACCGCTTTGCCGTGATGAATCATGTCTTCTAATGTCACTTGTGTTGTTGTTTCATAACCTAATACCGTCATTCCAAGTGAATCACCAACTAAAATCATATCTATATTTGCATCCTGTGCTTGTTTGGCACTTGGAAAGTCATATGCTGTAATCATCGAAATTTTCGTTTTGTCTTGTTTCATTTCAACTAATTTTGCTAAATTTTTCATTTTAAATTAACTCCTATTATTTATGTCCACATTTTTAAACAAAACTTTATAAGTTGCTATCCCATTATTTCAACTCAATATTATATATCAACTTCCATATAAAATCATATCATTTTCTGTTCTAATATTTATCTTTGCTTATCCATCTTTTTAATTAAAAGATTAATTTACATAGAAAAGTAAAATGATTATACTATATGATTATATTTACAGAGCACAAATACTTCTATACATATATGTTTGATTCTAATCAGAAAGGAAAGTTTAAAATGAAAATTGCTGTTATTGGACCAGGTGCTGTTGGTACGACGATTGCTTATGAACTGCAACAATCACTGCCAAACGTTACATTAATCGGTCGTTCTAATAAGATAATGACCCTCCAACCTGCAAATGAAACTATCAAAGTCCAAAGTATTGATGACATAAATACGCAATTTGATGTTATTATCATTGCGGTTAAAACGCACCAACTTAATTCACTAATTCCAAAATTACATCACTTCGCACATAATGAAACGTGCTTTATTTTAGCTCAAAATGGTTATGGCTTATTGCCGCAACTTCCTTTCAATCACAAATATCAGGCAGTCGTATACATAAGTGGCCAAAAATCCGGAAACGAAGTCGTTCATTTTCGAGATTATCGTTTACATTTGCAGAAAGATGATACCACAACGCATCTAAAATCCCTATTCGATACAACCAAAATAGAAATGGTTTTAGAAGACAATATTGAAGAAAAAATTTGGTATAAATTATTAGTAAATTTAGGTATTAATTCTATAACTGCACTTGGTCACAATACTGCTCAAATCTTAAAAATTAACGAAGTCAAACATCTATGTCGTCAACTATTAAAAGAAGGACATCAAGTAGCTGAAGCATCAGGTATACAGTTTCCAAATACAATCGTCGATGACATTATGCAAATTTATGCTGGCTATCCTGATCATATGGGCACAAGTATGTATTACGATATAATCAATCATCAGCCATTAGAAGTCGAAGCAATACAAGGATTTATCTTTAGACAGGCAAAATCTCATAACGTGAACACACCACATCTAGATACAGTTTATGCATTGTTACGTTCTCATCAATCACTTATTAATTAAAAAAGATTCTGAGATGACTTACCGTCTCAGAATCTTTATTATTTCAGACATATTTAGTTCTTACTTTGTTTCAATTTTAATGGTACTTTGATTTGTTTATTTACAGAGTCGCCTTTCATTAATCCATTGACCACTTTAATTGCTTCTTTACCCATAAGTTCAGGTTGTTGAGCTATTGTCGCATCTAGTTTGCCATTTTTTATTGATTTCATTGCATCTTCGTTGCCATCAAATCCAATGACTTGAATATCCTTATCCCCAATTGCTTCGATTGCACCAAGTGCCATTTCATCATTTTGAGCAAAGATGGCTTTAATGTCAGGATGTGCTTCAAGCATATTTTGCGTCACGTTTAATCCTTCTGCTCTATCAAACTTCGCACTTTGTTTAGCAATTACTTTTAACTGTTTATCTGCAATTTCATGGAACCCTTTACCTCTTTCTCTCGTTGCACTTGCACCTGGAACACCTTCAAGTTCTCCAACTTTTGCATTTTTACCCACTTTATCAACTAAGTAGTTCCCAGCCATTTTACCGCCTTCAACGTTATCTGATGCAATAAATGACGCAACTTCGCCTTTATCTACAGATCTATCTAACGTGATTACTGGAATACCCTCATTGTTCGCTGACTCCACAGCACTTGAAATCGCACTTGAATCTGTTGGGTTAACAATTAAATAATCAACTTGTTGTTGAATTAAATCTTCAATGTCATTCGTTTGTTTAGCTGAATCATCTCGAGCATCTACAACTTTAACTTTCATACCTTGTGCTTTAGCATCTTTTTCAATTCCATTTTTAATTTTAACGAAGAATGGATTATTTAAAGTTGAAATACTTACGCCTATTGTAATTTCTGATTTTTTCTTATTTGTTTTACCATTTTTATCATTTTTCAAGGGTGATTCTAAGGAACATGCTGTTAAAAATAGGACAAGTGCTAATGTAATGGCTAATAATTTTTTCATATTGTTATCCTGCTTTCTCTTATTTTTTACGATCAATTAATACCGCAATTAAAATAACTACACCTTTAACGACTTGTTGGTAAAATGAAGAAACACCAAGTAAATTTAATCCATTATTTAAAACACCTATAATAAGTACACCTATTAATGTTCCAACAATTCGTCCTTTACCACCTGTTAATGACGTACCACCAAGTACTACGGCAGCAATGGCATCTAACTCATAAGAAGTACCTGCTGTTGGTTGTGCAGAATTTAAACGTGATGTTAATATGCCTCCAGCTAACGCTGACATTAGCCCTGAAATTCCATAAATTAAAATTTTAATTTTATTAACTTTAATACCTGAAATTTTAGCAGCTACCTCATTCCCACCAATCGCATATGTATGACGTCCAAATGTTGTTTTTTGAAGAATAATAAGCAAAATCACAAACACGATAATCATTGTTACTGCTGGTACTGGAATACCGATAAAGTAGCCTTTACCAAATAATTGGAATAAATAACTATCACCTAAATTTGTTATTGGATTTCCGTCAGTAATAACTAATGTTAATCCACGGAAAATCGTCATTGTCGCAAGTGTTGCAATAAATGGCGCCATATTTCCTTTAGTAACTAATAAACCATTTACTGCACCTAAAACAAAACCAATCAGTACGCCAATAATTAATGCAATTATTGGGTCAACACCACTCGTAATCATTAATGCAATAAACGCCGATGATAATGCAAGAATTGAACCAACTGATAAGTCTATACCGCCAGTTAAGATAATGAATGTCATACCAAAGGCAATCAGACCATTGATAGAAATTTGTCTTAATAAATTGAGTAAATTAGATAAATCTAAAAATGATGGGTTTAAAATACTCACTACAATAATTAATAAAATCAGACCAATAAATGGAATAATCTTTTCCATGAACGATGTTTTAGCTGTTAACTGTTTCATTTAAAGTTCCCCCTGTAGCTAAAGTCATAATATTTTCTTCTGTAATTTCATTTCCTGTAAGATCCCCTTTGATATTACCTTCGTGAACGACCATCACTCTATCGCTCATACCAATGACTTCAGGCAATTCAGATGAGACCATAATAATAGACACACCACGATCCGTAAGTTCATTCATAAGTTGATAAATTTCTCTTTTTGCTCCGACATCAATACCTCGTGTAGGCTCATCTAAAATAATGATTTGCGCACCGGTACCAATCCACTTTGCTAATACGACCTTTTGTTGATTACCACCTGATAGTGAGCCGGCCGGCAGTCTACCTGGAGATTTAATATTGAGTCTTTTACGCATCGTATCAACAAATTGCTCAGAACTTTTATCGTCTACGATGCCATGTTTTGAAAAGCTAAATAATGAAGGTAACACCATATTGTCTTGAATGGAGAAGTCTAAAATTAACCCTTCTTCTTTGCGATTCTCAGTTATAAAAGCAAGCCCATGTTTCATCGCTTCGATTGGAGACGTTATAGATACTGTTTGTCCCTTAATTTCAATTTCATTATCTGCTTTATCGACACCGAACAAACTTCTCATCATCTCAGTACGACCTGCCCCCATTAGACCACTCACGCCCAATATTTCACCTTCTTTAAGATAAAATGATTGATTCTCAATATGATGTAGCGGATTATTGAGGCGTTTTACGTTTAAAACAACATCTTGAGGTTCATACGTTCTATGTGGGAACTGTTCATCTAATTCACGTCCAACCATTGCTTTAACAATTTGGTTGTATGTTAGATTTGCCGTTTCATCATACATAACAGAGACACCATCACGCATCACCGTTATTTCATCCGAAATCTCAAAAATTTCAGCCATTCTATGTGAAATGTATACAAATGCCACACCTTTAGCTTTTAAATTAAGAATCATGTCGAACAAACGTCGAATTTCTTTATCTGTTAATGTTGCTGTTGGTTCATCCATAATAATGATTTGTGCTTTAGTCATCATCGCTTTAGCTATTTCTATCATTTGTTGCTCACCAATTGAGCAATCTTTGACCACTTTGTTTAATGGAATATAGAAATCTAATTCTTTAAACACTTGCTCAGCTTGTTGCTTCATTTCTTTTTTATTTAGTATTCCTATTTTGTTTCTGATTTCTTTTCCAACGAATAAATTATCAAGCACTGTTAATTCTGGATATAAATTCAGTTCTTGGTGAATAAATGTTAATCCTTTTTCTTCCGCTTCTTTAGGATTGTTATAGTCGATCTCAATATCAGAATTAGTGATAACACCTTGATCTTTTTTATGAATCCCGACTAGAATTTTCATGAGTGTTGATTTACCAGCCCCGTTTTCTCCCATTAGTGCATGCACTGTACCTGGCTTTAGAGTAAAATCTACACCCTTTAGAACCTCGTTGTCCCCGAAGGCTTTATGGATATTAGTCATTTGAATCATTAATTTCACCCCTTAAAATATGACACCACTTTGAAGTATGATGTTTGCATATGGCGTTGCTTCCCCTGTGCGAATAATTGCTTTAGCGTTTTTAGTTAATGCTTTAAATGTTTCGTGGTTAACTTGTTCTATTTCTGAAAAGTCCTTTGTCACTTGTTCAAAGATAGGTGCATTGTCTACTTCCATTTCTTCAGCTATCGTTACGTGTTCAATTTCCATGTGTTGCTTAAGTACTTCATAAACTTCTAGAAAACTTGGCTGTCCTAATGTTAAAGCAAGGTCAATCTTCTTAACGTCTTTAGGAACGGGTAACCCACAATCAGCTATTACAATTTGATCTGTATGTCCTAAATCACTGAGTACTTTTGAAATGTCGCTGTTTAATATGCCTGTTTTATACATCTAATTCACCTGCAATTTCTGAAAAGGTTGGCATGCCTCCTTGAGCACCCATACCTGTTACTGAATGACTTGCTGCTAAATTCGCAAGTTTAAGTGCTTGTGCAATTGAATATCCTTTTTGTAATCCTACTGCGAAAGCACCATTGAATGTATCCCCAGCACCTGTTGTATCTTTAACTTCTCGCTTAAATCCATCAATTTGAATCTTTTCAGTGCCGTTATGATACATAGCACCTTTGTCTCCTAATGTAATTATTAACTTGTTAGGGTAGCGCTCTAATGCTTTATCAATGTCAGTCTGGAACATGGCATTGCTTTCTGTTTCATTAGGTGTAATGTACGTCGCTTTTTCAATAACATCTGCCTCTACTTCTCGGAATGGCGCTGGGTTAAGAATTGATATCATATCGTGTTCATCGCAATATAATACGACATCTCTTACTGTTTCAGCAGGAATTTCTTGTTGAATTAAAACAATGTCACCTGCTTGAGCTTGACTTAAAGCTTCCAACGCGTAATCTGACGTAACATAGTTATTAGCTGAAGGTACAACGATGATACTATTATCATTGTCAGATAAAGTGATATGTGCCGTACCAGATGCAGAATGTGTAACGGGTTTCAGAAATGTCGTTAAAACATGATTGTCTTCTAAGTTTGTAAAAATTTGATTTCCGAAATCATCATCACCGATGCGTCCTACCATGTAAACATCATCACCGAGTCTTGCAGCTGCTACTGCTTGGTTTGCCCCTTTTCCACCAGGTGTCGTAAAGAATGACTCACCTAGAACGGTTTCACCTTTACTTGGTACTTTATTTGTAGAAACTACTAAATCAATAGATAAGCTTCCAACTACATATATACTTGTCATTATTTCTTCCTCCTTGTAGATTCTCTATGAATGACATCAACATCTAATACGACTTTCGTTATTACGTCATTGTGTTCTAATTGATTTATCAAACCTAATGCTGCTTGTTTCCCAATTTCATACGCAGGTTGTTCTATCGTTGTCAGACTTGGATAAAATAACTTGGCTAATGGAATATCATCATATCCAATGACTTGTACATCATCTGGAATATGGAAGTGTAAATCATGTAACCATTTCATGATTTTAAGCGCAGATACGTCATTACTACATATCACACTATCGATTTGGTTATGGTTAATATATGCTTTCAGTTTATCAATTGTGATGTCATGCTCATCCTCAATCCATAATTGAACGTCATGATTCTTTAGAGTAGTCCTTGCACCAGTAAATCGTTCTTCAAAAGAGCGATAATTCAAGTCTTGATGCAACAATAGTACACGCTGTGCATTTCCTTTAATAATTGTCTCAGCTTGTAGTTTCCCACCTTTATAATGGTCCGCTTCTATACATTGCTGATTATCTGTTACACGGTCAATTAGTACATAGGGTAATTGATATGAATTAAACTGATCAAAGGCAAATTGAGTTGATAACTGTGAAGCAATAACGCCACTACAATTATTCACTTTAAAAGTGGTTAGATAGTTTAGTTCTTTATGTTCTTGCATTTCACCATTGCCAATCATGACGTGGTACCCTTTTTGAATTGCTGTATCTTCTACACCTTTAGCAACAATCGTAAAGAACGGGTTACTCATATCTGGTAAAAGCAGTCCAATTGTTTTTGATTTTTTAGTAAATAAAGTTCTTGCAGTCTCATTAGGATAATAATCTAATTCTTTGATGACTTGTTCAATTCTTTTACGTGTTGCTTCTTTCACATAACCACTTTTATTAATCACTCTTGAGACTGTGGCTACTGACACATTTGCTTGTTGAGCCACTTCTTTAATCGTTCTCACTTTGCCACTCCTTTTGTGTAACCGCTTACATAAAAATTTATCACTTTTTTCTTTTAAATGCAATATTAAATAAAACATTTATAAATTAACTCTTTTGTGAATGAACGTCGTCCTAATATTTATGTTTATTGATATATCGCTACTTTTTAATTTTGGAATTATACACATCGTAAAAAGAATATGATACTATATAATTAATTTTCAAAGTAAATATAGAATTGATGCAAAGGGGACCCAATTCTTGGATAAATCAACTCGTATACTAAATATTTTAACTTTGCTTCTTAAAGGTCACGTTGTTACGCAACACGACTTAAATCAATTTACTGATGTGAGTAAGAAATCGATACAGCGTGATATTAATACTATTAACACATTCTTTTATGAAAATGAGTTTTGGAGTCATAGTAATACTAGAGTCGTTTATAATCATCAATTGGCAGGATATGAACTTAAGCAGAAAACACAAAGTAAACACAGTTTAGGCATTCTTAGTTTACTCATTAAACTTCAAAGTTTAACACCCATATTGCATCACGATATTCACAAATTTTTACTTAGCTCAATTAGTTCAATGAAGGTTTCAGATAAACACGTTTTAATGAGTACGTTAAATCAATTTAAAATTAGACAGGAATTATTGCCCGGGAAAAATCTTATGATTTTACAAAAAGCGATTGTGAATAAAGATATTGTTCGCATCGAGCTTGAAGATAAAAAGATAGTCATTAAACCATTATCTATTTTGTATATGCATTATGATTATTGGTTTACGTACGAAGAGGATCATGAAATTGAGACGATACTACTTCGTGATATCTTGTCTGTGAAAGTTTTAAATTTGAAATTCAAGAAGGATGGCACTTGTAATCCTGTTTTATTCCAAATACACACACACTTTTGGAACCAATTCCAACAGCAATTTTCTATTAAAGAAGTTGTTGAACGAAGTGAGGATTATATTACAGTATGGGTGAATTGTACGCGTTTCGATGCGTACTATATAGCTTATCAATTAGCGCCACATGCTAAGATTCTGAAACCACAATCATATATTGATAGTTTTGTAGAAAGATTAGATGAGATTAAAGGTATTTATAAATAATGAAAGTGTTCGATAAAGTAGTTCATCTATGTATCTACAAAATACAATAAAATTAGGCACCTCGTTAATTTATTGAACATCACTAAGCTAAATTAACGAGGTGCCTTATACATTGTTATCGTTTATTTTAAAGATTTATTCTTCTTCGCCGTTTTCATCATATTTCGTAACGCTACCGTCTGAGGTTACAATATATGATCCAGCTAAATCACCATTTTTATCAGTAAATGAGAAGCCCCAATCTCCGTCAGAATTTTTTTCTGGTTCTTTATATGTGTATGTGTCCGTATCTAAAGTATGCCCTTCGTATTCTTCGACTTTATCAATGACATTATCACGTGTCACCGTTTCGTCACTTGAACTACTATCAGAGTCTTCTGAGCTACTGTCATCTGAATTTGAACTATCATAATGTTCAGGTTGTCTAGGCGTATCAGATGTAATGTAACTTGCTACTTTTTCAATATCTGAATCTGAAGCATTCTTAATCTTCTTCGTTTGACCATTTTTCAAAATTCGAGCTGTTTCTTGTTTAGAGTAGCCATCTTCGGTCCAACGATGGTCTTGGAAATGACTTGGTACATCGTAAAATGTGACTGTCCCATCATTATTATCTTTAAACGTAATGTGACCTAGAGCTGTAACGGATGGACTTAATACAACGGTTCCTTCAGGGTACACTTCTGATGCATCTTCATTATACGAATTAATCGGTTTACCCGACATATCTACAGGTTCATACGTATGGTCGTCTCCGTTAAATATGTCATCTGCGTCATTTCGTGCTGTCAGCCATATTTTAGCAAAGTATTCTTTCGTATTTTTATCATTACTATTAGCAGAATGTGCACTATTAGAACCACCACTAATAGAAATTTGTTTTGCGACTTTTTTATAATCTGAATCTTTGCCATATTTATGATATAAATCTTTAACATCAAGTTCATGTCCTAAGTCAGATTGAATAAATTGTCGATATTTGCCTGTATTTTGCGTACCTATTACTGCTACTTTATCATCACTCACACCGATTAACGTCGCAAAAGATCCTTTGCCAGGTGAAGCACTATAAAATGTCATCCCTTCTGGTGCGTCTTCAACTGCTTCTCCAGTTGCTTCTAATTCGTATTTATCTATACTTTGTTGCCTTTTCCCAGTATTACTATTTTCAATGTATGAATGACGCTTTAAATCATTGGCAGTTATAGTTACATTAGATACACTGTCATCACTTAGCGCTAATGCGACTTTCTCAGCTTGATTTAAATCTTTAACACTGTTTACTGAATTCGCATCATTATTTTTCTTATTATTAGTACTATTATCAGATTTCGAATTACTATCTTTATTCGATTTATCCGTTTGTGATGATTTGTTATTATCGTCGGATGTTCCACTTCCAAGTCCAAAGTCACTTAAACTACAACCAGCTAATAACATTGTTCCAGTAAGCACACCAATCATTAAATAATTTCTCTTCATTTCTCTCCACCCTTTATTCCCTTTGTAAAATAAATTGCGAAACGCTTGTAATTCAATTTATTCAATCAAATTACTTAATATGTTGACGAACAAATTTACCAGCATATCCTTTGAAAGACTCTCCTCCAGAAGCTTCTTGCTTAGCATACATATCGGTCGCAGTACCACCTAAATTGTGTCCATACGTTCTCATACCGTACATTGTAGTATATTTGCTATTTAACATAGGCGAACCTGACGCACCTGATCTAAAAATGTCTTTCGTTTGAATTTCTGAACCATTAGGAGAAAATTGTGTTACGCGAAATTTACTAAAATATGGTTTCGTATTGTCACCATTAATTTTTGAGTAACCTAATGAATATAGAGGTGTATTAAATTTCAATTTCTTAATTTCAGAATCTGTCGCAATACGCATTGGTTTAGCATACTTCGACATATTTTCTTTAGTGTGGACTATCGCAATATCATATTGCGGTACCTTAATGACTTCATTTGCATGAAAAGTATAAGGTATTGATTTACCATTACGATTCAATTGAAATTTTATATATTTTGGTGCTGCAGCTTTACCATATTTATCATCAATAACATGTCCATTTGTGACAAAGGTATGCGCACCAATAACCGTACCAGTACCCATTGAGTCTTGACCTTTATATTCTGGAATCCCCACTTTCCAACCATTTAAATTCGAAACACGACCAATAGATTTCAAATTACTTTGAGATGCATTTGGATAATATTTGTTTGAAATTGAACTGTTACTGATCTTTTTAGCTTTTAAATATCCTGAGTACTCACCTGCATGTAAGCCATCATAATAATAGTTACCAACAGCTTGCGCTTCATCATGATGACCGGCATAACCAAACATCGTTGTTCCAATCACTACACTTGCAATAAATGTTTTACCAAATTTTGATTTCCACATATTATTCTCCTCAATACCTTTCTTTAATAAAGCTATGTCACGACATACATCGCTCAATATAATAATTTTTCAATATTATTATATAATATTAGTCGGACAATATACGTCTTTAGACGTATTAATTAATAAAACTTTAGACTTATTTTTTAATTTAATAACAAAAGTAAAGTATTTTTTGTTTACAAAATAAATTGTTAGAGGTAAACTGTAAAACATATTAAAAAAATATTTTATGGAGGGGTACTCAAGCCTGGCTAAAGAGGCCAATCATTTATGATTGGTAGGAGCTTTTTGCTCGCGTTGGTTCAAATCCTTCCCTCTCCGCTATTTTACGACTGGAACGATTATCGTTTCAGTCTTTTTTATGATTTAAAGATCGTCCCAACTCGTTGCCATATAAAAACGATTCCTACTAAGTCATTGACATTTGCTAGTGAGCAAGGTTACTATTTGTTTAAATTACTTTGAAAGAGATATGTTTTTTCACTTAAGGTATCCTCGCAATACATATTTTTTTACCTAATTTTGTAAACGCTTTCTCTTTTAAAATGAAAGGGAGGTCATTATGGAGGCTATTAAAGCGATCTTTAGCAAATTGTTTGAATTCTTGCCACGAGCAATCATTAATTTATTTATCTAATATGGATTCATAGATTTTCATTTTCAAAAATTAAATAAAATAGAGGTGCTGTTTATGAAAACAAGAGAGAACAGATTTAGTATTCGTAAATTGAGCGTAGGCGCGTCATCAGTTGTAGTAGCAACGTTGCTATTCATGGGAGGTGGCTCAGCACAGGCAGCCGAGAAACAACAGGAAGTGGGAACTCCTGAAACGGCGTCAGCACAATCTATTGGGGATAAAGACACACACGCGACTCAAAAGGGACAAGTTCAATCAACTGAACAAGATAAGTCGCAAGCGTCTCAAACTGAAAATAATACAAATAATTCACAAACTAGCTTACATAATGAACATAATCAAACAGACGATGCATCTACAACGAATGAAACTACTTCAACTTCAGATGAGACGCATCAAAGTACCACTGTAAAATCTGAGAAGCCAACTTCAAATAGCGATAACCAACAAACTGAAGCTAAACAAACTTCTCAACAATCACTTTCAACTGATACACAAACTTCTAAACCAACTACTAACGACGGCATAACAACGCAACAATCTGAATCATCTAAACAGGAAAAACCGTCAACACAATCAACTGATACAGCTTCTAAAGAAGACGACACAACTAAGAAAACAACTGCACATACGCAATCACAAACTGATGAAACGTCTGATAATAAAAAAGAAGCATTAAATCAACCACATTCAAATGTTGTTAAATCTGAAGATGCAAATACTTCTTCAAATGAAATTAATCCAAACACAATTAAATCAACTGAACAACAACAGTCAACAGAATCAAATACGTCAGATAAACCAAAAGTCGACAATCAACAAGCACAATCACAACCAAAGGATAATGACGACAATCAAGGTGACGCACTTAAAACCGCAACACAAGCTCAGCAACAAACGTTAACTAAGAAGGAAGCGACAACTTCTGAAGTAACGAATCGTCTTAATACACAAAATAGCGATAATAATATTTCAATTGATGGGCAAACTAACCCTACTTTAGATAGTGATAAGTCTTCTAAACAAAATAAAGATGCACAATCTGGGTTAAACACACTTAAAAATAACGCAGTCGCAACGACAAACACTCAATCTAAATCACAAGCTGCAACTGGAACGAAAGATCAAACCAATAAAGTTGCGAAACAAGCTCAGTATAAAAATCAAGACCCTATTATTTTAGTTCACGGATTTAATGGATTTACTGATGACATAAACCCATCCGTACTAGCACACTATTGGGGTGGCGATAAATTAAACATACGCCAAGATTTAGAAGAGAACGGCTATGAATCTTATGAAGCGAGCATTAGTGCGTTTGGTAGTAACTACGATCGTGCTGTCGAACTTTATTACTATATTAAAGGTGGAACTGTGGATTATGGTGCTGCACACGCTGCCAAATATGGTCATGAACGTTACGGTAAAACATATGAAGGCGTATATAAAGATTGGCAACCAGGCCAAAAAGTACATCTTGTCGGACATAGTATGGGCGGTCAAACGATTCGTCAATTAGAATCCTTATTAAGAAATGGTAATCCAGAAGAACAAGAATATCAACGTGTACATGGTGGCGATATTTCACCTTTATATCAAGGTCAAAACGATAATATGATTTCATCAATTACGACACTTGGAACGCCACATAACGGCACACATGCGTCAGATTTATTAGGTAACGAAGCGCTTATTCGTCAAATTGTCTTTGACGCAGGAAAAGTACTTGGCAATAAAGATTCACGTGTAGACTTCGGTCTGTCTCAATGGGGTCTAAAACAACAGCCCAACGAGTCTTACGTTGACTATGTCAAACGTGTTAAAGATTCAAAACTATGGCAAACCAAAGACAATGGCTTTTATGATTTAACACGTGAAGGTGCGACAAATCTTAATCGTCAAACATCATTAAACCCTAACATTGTGTATAAAACTTACACAGGAGAATCAACACATGCATCGTTGTTCGGACGTCAAAAATCTGATTTAAATTTATTCTTCCCATTCACCCTTACTGCTAATGTAATTGGTAAGGCAGCTGAAAAAGAATGGCGAGAAAATGATGGCTTAGTGTCTGTTATTTCATCACAACATCCATTTAATCAAGCTTATACACAAGCAACGGATACAAATCAAAAAGGTATTTGGCAAGTAACACCAACAAAACATGATTGGGATCATGTAGATTTTGTCGGCCAAGATAGTACTGACACAAAACGTACTAGAGCTGAATTACAACAATTTTGGCATGACTTAGCAGATGATTTAGTCCAAAGTGAGAATTTAACACGCAACGCTTAATACATTTCAAGTTTAATCAAGAGGAGGTCTCGTTATGTCTGGTACTTTTCTTCAATTAATAGGTTCTCTATTTAACATCTTAAAAGTATTATTCTCATAAATGCGTTATAACATGATAAGCACCACCTATTAAAAGCATTCGCTTTTCATAATAGGTGGTGCTTATTTTTATTCGTATATTGCTGTTGAAATCAAAAGTTCTTGCGCTAACATTTTTAATAATCACTAACGTTTATTCCGCGCCTTTATTAACAAATTGCGAGCTACTGGAGGCACTGCCTGCAGCAGATAAGGTCACTTTAATTGCGTCATTTGATTCATCGACTTCGTGCTGCAACTCACTATTGAGTCCTAACAAGTTATTCGCTTGTGTTTCATCACTATTAAGCTCTTCCAAACCATTTACAATCTCAGTCGCTAAAAATTCACATGCATCGTCACTTTCAACATACACTTTTTCTTTTACAATACTTTCAATTACATCGATTAATTCTGATTTTTCAATTTGAATATCAATCATGAAAATTACTCCCTTAAATTGTTGTTGACATAAACAAAATTTTATGTCTTTAATTTTATACCCTTTTTAAGCATAGATATTCAAAATTGCATACATCTAATAACCCTAAACCCCTTATAATATCTAGCTTAACAAGCTACTTGGAAGGCTTGTTAAAGGCATTATACATTAATTTAAAAGGAGAAAATACTTAATTTTTTTAATATGACAAATGTGTCATATTAATGAATAATAATATGTTTAAATTACTTTAATTGTCGACCTTTTTCGGCATAAAAACTTCTGCCTCACTATCATCCGGATAGTAAAATCCATTAGGAACCGTTTGTAATTCAATTAAGCTTCCCCACGGACTTTTTACATAAACAGTTCGATTACCTTCAGTGTCTTCATATTTCGTATTCGCATGCGGCTCTGAAATAGGTTGACCTCCAGCTTGCGTCAACTGTTTAACGGCCTCATCGAAGTATTCTGCCTCGATATAAAATGAAATATGCGTAAAACCAATGTCTTGTAACGTTTGCGCTTGACCTTGATGCGCATCTTTAAATTCAAACATTTCAATATTCGGTCCATTACCAAAGACCATCATACGTTTATGAATAATGGATGCCCCTTTTTCTAAACCAAGAATGTGTTCAACTGTTTCCCCACCACGAGGTTCATCCGTCTTTCGTTGACTATCATAAGCAATCTTGCCGTTGAGACCTTCTTTGAAAAAGGCTGTCGCCGCTTCAATATCCGGTACTGTGAGTCCGATATGATTGATTCCTCGATTTATATTCATGCACCATCACCTCTAATAAGAATGTTTTAATATGCGAGTTACGTATGTTCACCACGACGGACGCGATCTATAATTTTTTGTAGTCTCTTACGTTTATCTTTCTCATTTTCAACAAAAAAGACAGCACCTTCTCCTTCAATCGCAACCCAAGGTACAATAGCATCGAAATCTAGGTCTTGAATCAATTCCAGGCTTTTAATGGATGTTTGTCTGTCACTTGAATTGAGTATAACTGTACGCCATTCCCCATCATCCACACATAAAAAGTCGCCTGTAAAAAGGAAACGATGTTCACCGTTATCCCATAGAAACATCGTCGTACCTGGCGTATGTACTGGAGTAGGAATGACTTCTAAATCATCAGCAAGCATTTCACGTTGTTCAAACTGTCCATCAATCGGTACCGTTCGATTGATTGCTGCTACATCATCACGATGAATCCAAAATGGTATATCTATACTAGGCGTTCCACCTAAGGATTCATGCTCATGATTCATTAAAACGCGTGAAGTACCACCTAATAATTGAATATCTGTCACTGCTTCATTTAAACCTGGTGAATGATAAATGACTATATTGCCTTCTGGTCGTTCTAGCAAAAATGACTTAATACGGTAGCGTTTATCAAATGGCAAGACTGCCTTTGTTGTTTCATATAATCCTTTCTGAATACGTGTTAATGTGTTTAATTGTTTATTATCCATAAATGGATCACCCTTTTCCCAATTTGATATCTTAAGCTATACCCTTTTTCTTCATCATAAATATGATTAGCACTGACTCTATACATCTCTCCATTTAAAAAGCGGAACAGTATTCATAGTGAACACACTGTCCCGCCCCACCGCATGAGTGACTTTAACTAAAAAACTTGATATTAGCGTCTTATTATTTCAGTCAGTTACGCGTTTTTTCATTATTAAATTGAAGTATTATTTATAATCGATTACACGATCAACTGGCATTCTAAATGATGTGTGTGCCTCTTTAGCTTTCTTACCTATTGCGACAATCATCACTGGAACATAACGTTCTAAATCATAGCCAAAGGCTTTACCGATTTCTTCATGTTCAAATCCACCAATTGGATTAGTATCATAACCGTGTTGTTTAGCAACTAACATCAATTGCATAGCAGCTAAACTACTGTCTACTTTAACAATGTCATTCATTGATTGGCGTGTGCGATTTTTATAATTTTCTAAAACAATCGGTAACATTTGTTCTTTAACTTCTTGTGGCATGTGACCATTGACAACCGCTTGTTCATAAATATATTCGCCTTCTTCATAGCATTGTAAATCCCCAAAAATGACAATCATTGCTGATGATGTATCATTTTGGTTTGTATTAAATTGAATTAATGGACGCAATTTAGCTTTCGCTTCATCACTTTCAACCACAACAAAACGCCAAGGTTGCATATTCACTGATGAAGGTGCTTTCGTTGCTTTTGCAATCATTTCATTCATTTCTTCATGCGGAATTTTATAATCTGGGTCGAAACCTTTAACTGATTTACGACCTTCTAATATTTCATTAAAATCATTAAGCATGATTAGCCCACTTTCTATCTTTTTTCTATAGTTATAATTTAAATGCAATTGACAACTATGTACAATTATATGTTTTTAAAAACTTTATATTTAGACAGTAGGCAGTCTTAATTATAGGGACTATAGCCAAAGAAACGCCTATTTCACGCTTGATTATGACATCATACACCTCTCTTATTTCCACTTACTATTAATACGAAAATTTGTATAATTCATTGATTAAAAATTAATAAATAGGGTATCATTAATTTAGCAAAAAAATTAATTACATAATTTAATACAATTAATTAACTAATTATACAGAGTATTCGTAGTCAGTCATAATTTTAAGTCACATGTATACTCATGAAGGGGACGAACATTATGGCAGATAAACTGCAAAGGGAATTAAGCAATAGGCATATACAACTTATTGCAATTGGTGGTGCGATTGGTACCGGATTATTCCTAGGTGCAGGTGAATCCATTCACTTAGCAGGTCCATCGATTTTACTCACATATATTATCGTTGGTTTCGTATTATTTATGTTTATGCGAGCAATGGGAGAAATCTTATTGTCTAATCTAGGATTTAAATCATTTGGTGATATTGCTCATCATCATATTGGTCCAATGGCAGGCTTTATGGTCGGTTGGACATACTGGCTAACTTGGATTATTTCAGGTATGGCTGAAGTAACTGCCGTTGCTAAATACGTTGAATTTTGGTATCCAGCAATACCTAACTGGTTAACAGTTGCATTTACGATTCTCGTACTTGTAGGTATGAACTTATTTAGCGCCAAATTATTTGGTGAACTTGAATTCTGGTTATCACTAATTAAAGTTATTACGATTATCGCATTAATTGTTGTAGGTATTGTTATGGTCATCTTCGCAATGAAGACTGATTATGGTACAGCAAGTGTAGCGAATATTTGGAGTCATGGTGGATTCTTCCCTAATGGCATATCTGGATTCTTAATGGCGTTCCAAATGGCAATCTTCTCATTTATTGGTATTGAGTTAATCGGTATCACTGCAGGGGAAACTAAAAATCCATATAAAACGATTCCTCAAGCAATTAACAATGTACCTTTCCGTATATTAATATTCTACATTGGTTCATTAGCTGTTATTATGTCAGTTGTACCTTGGAATCAATTAGATCCTGCGGAAAGTCCATATGTAAAACTATTTGGTTTAGTTGGTATTCCATTCGCAGCGGGAATCATTAACTTTGTAGTTTTAACAGCAGCTGCATCTTCATGTAATAGTGGTATCTTCGCTAACAGTCGTACACTATTCGGTTTAGCGGGAAGAAAGCAAGGCCCACCATTCTTACATAAGACGAATAAACATGGTGTTCCATATTACGCTATCTTATTAACTTGTGGTTTATTAAGTATTGCGATTATTTTAAACGCAGTATTTAAAGATGCTACGAAGGTATTCGTTCAAATCACAACGTTCTCAACAGTGCTCAATATTATGATTTGGACATGTATTATGATTGCGTATCTAGGTTTCGTGAAGAGAAACCCTGAATTACACAATGATAGTAAATTTAAAATGCCTGGTGGCAAATACATGGCATATGCCATTCTTGTCTTCTTTGCATTTATCTTTATCATTTTACTTATTAATAGTACGACACGTTTTGCTGTACTATTCGCGCCTGTTTGGGCAATCGTACTTTTCATCATGTATCAAAAGTATCGAAAAGAATCTGAAAAAGCGACAATCGCTATGGAAGATGAAAAAGATTTAGAAAGAGAATTAGAAGATAAATAGATATTAATTAACTTTATCTAGTAATATCAAGTCATATAATTAACTCCCTCTAAGTAGCCATGATTTTCAAAGCTTACTTGGAGGGAGTTTAATTTGTTTATTTTTCTTTTAAACGTCCATCTTCCATATGGAAGACTTTATCACAGAACTTAGTTAAACGTTCATCATGCGTAACGATAATACACGTTTTATGACGTTGTTTAGATTGTTCTTTTAAGATTTCCATAACTGCCATCGCATTTTCAGTATCGAGCGATGCAGTTGGCTCATCAGCTAAAATAATAGAAGGCTGTGTATAAATTGCCTTAGCAATCGCAACACGTTGTTTTTGTCCTCCTGACACTTCAGAAGGTAATTTGTTCTCTATCTCTTTTAAGCCTAGATCACTCAACAATTTATCATATTCTTCAGTACTTAACACATCTTTTTTATAACTCTTCAATAAATGGAATTGTTGTTTGATTGTTAAGAAGGGAACTAAGTTCGTCGCTTGTAAGATAAAGCCAATTTCTTTCATTCTCATTTTAGCTAATTGCTTCTGACTCATTTTTGAGATTTTCTTATCATTTATATATATTTCACCGGATGTTGGTGTTTGTAACGCTCCAGCCATTGTTAAGAACGTACTCTTACCGGAACCGGAAGGGCCAACAATAGCTATGAGTTCACCTTTTTCAAAAGATAAAGATGTCGGTTTAACTGCTTCAATTGTATGATTACCATCTTGGAATTCTTTAGTCACTTCATCAAATTTTAACATGGTGGCACCTCCTTACCCGATCGCCTTAAGTGGGTCTATTTTTCTAATGGATAATACTGAGAATAAGCTACCAACAAGAGATGTTAGTATTAAAACGATACCAAAGATAATGAGTGTACCGATATTAAATTGGACAGGTACAGCTTCAGGTAAGACTAAACTTGTCAGTAATGTCAGTATTAAGCCAATCAAAGTACCGATTAAGGCTAATATAAAGGTTTGTGCTAACACCATCTTCATTAAGAACCCATTCGTAAATCCTTGAGCTTTTAGTACTCCGAATAAATTCTTTTTCTGCAACGTGATGACATATAAGAATACGCCAATGACTGTAGCAGAAATAACAAATAAGAATGTAATCATAAAGTTCATTGTTAAGTTTTGTGGTTTGTATCCTGGTAGGTTCTCTACAAAGTCATCTATTCCTATAACTTCTAAATCTTTATCAACATTTTTATCTTTCCAACTACTGTCTTTTACAACTACTGCATTGGTTTTATCAGATGATAATGCTGGATTAATTTTTTCAATGGTTTTGTCATTTGCGAAAATAACAGGAGAAGCATTATATTTAGCACTTTCTGAAACACCAACGATATGTAGTTTCTCATCAGATTGAGATAACGTGATGGTGTCACCAACCTTGAACCCTTTATCTTTCAATGATTGATCGATTACGACATCATTATCTTTATTAAATTTTTTGCCTTCCTCAATCTTTGGAATCAAGAATGAGTTTGATGTTACGCCAAAGAGTAATGCATTCTCTTCACTATCTCCATTCGATGCAATTACGCCAATTTGTTTTAACGGTGCCTCTTCTTTAAATTTGCCTTCAACGTCAGATGATTTAAAGACAGATTGTTGAACCGTTTGGTTGGCATCTTTATTTAAAACAATCGCATCTGCTTTCCATTTCTTGATGCCTTCAGTGTTCATATTAATTAAACCACTTGCTAACCCGGATAGTAAAAAGAGTAAGTAACTAATTAATACTAGAATGCCTATAATTAATCCGAATTTAAGCTTGTTGCGTTTAATTTCGTTCCATGCAAGAAACATTTAATTCCCTCCTTTATGTGTATTATTAACAAGTATAGCAATACTTATATTAAAAATTACAATGAATTGACCTAAACTATTTAAATATTAGTCATATTGAACATCATAAGAAAGTTCTACAAATTGGTTATATTGCGTTACGTCTTTTAAATTCAATTGAACTTGATCAGTCATATCATTAAATAAATTAACGCCTTGACCTAGTAATTTAGGGGCAAGTGTTAATCGCATTGATGTTAGAATGTTTAAATTTATTAACTCAGAAATCAAGGCACCACCGCCTACAATCCATACAAATTCATCATTGCTAAATCTATTAAATAAAGTATTTAAATCTCCACTATAAAATTCAATATCCCAGTCTATCGCAACATTCTTCGACGTAATCACTATTACTTTTTTGCCTTCGTATGGATTCTCTTTAACATTATTATCTAATAACCATCTAAACGTATTTCCACCCATAATAACAACGTCTACATTGTCATAGAACTGGGCATAGCCATTATCTCCTTCGCCTTCTACATCTTCTAAAAATTGTACGCTTTCATATCGGTCCGCTATGTATCCATCTACTGAAACACCTAAATATGCACAAATATTTGCTGTCATCATTATCCACTCTCATTTCTCTATAATGTAATTTGAACCTACTATACCGATTATTACAAAGAATATAAAGAAAAAGGCGGAACCGAATTCAAATTGAATTCGCGATTCCGCCTAGACAATAAAATGAGTCATAAAATTAGTGAGCTGTTTGACCACCATCAACAAGATAAACTTGAGCAGTCATGAATTTTGCTGAATCAGATGATAAGAATAATACGATGTCAGCAATATCATCAGGTTGTGCTGCTTTAGCCATTGGCACACCTGAAATCATTTGTTGCCATTTTTCATCGTCATCTTTCCAAGCTTTAGTCATATCTGTTTCAGTTAGTCCAGGTGCAACTGCGTTGATACGTACACCGTCAGTCGCATGGTCGAAGCCTGCTGATTTTGTCATACCAATCACTGCGTGTTTCGCAGCAATGTATGGTCCCATTTGAGGGTCAGCAATTAATCCAGCAACTGATGCTGTATTAACAATTGTGCCACCGCCACTTTGAAGCATACTTTCCAATTCATATTTCATTGATAAGAAGACACCTTTAACGTCAACATTCATTACTTTATCAAATGTTTCAGGGTCAATATCTGCGAATTTAGCTGGTTGATTTAATATACCTGCATTGTTAAATGCGTGATCAACACTACCAAATTCATTAAGTGCTTTTTGCATTAATGCTTGCACTTGGTCTGGATTAGAAACGTCTGTTTTAACGAATAATGCATGGCCACCGTTATCATTGATTTCTTGTGCTGTTTGTTGTGCACGTTCATCAACGTCTCCGATAACGATATTTGCTTTTTCTTGTGCGAATTTTAATGCTGTAGCTTTCCCAATTCCTGATGCTGCGCCTGTGATAACAACTGTTTTCCCTTCAAACTCATTGTATCTCATGATTAACATCTCCCTTTGATTTTTTCTCCGTGTGCTATGTGCAATTCTATCGCTTTGAAAGCCATACTTACTATTTATTCGTTAAAGTGACTTTCATAACGTTTCTACCTTTAAAGTGTATTTTTTAATCATTTTGCAAAAGCGTAACTTTATTTCACACGTTGCCATATTAATTTTTGGTTAGGCACATTGCCGTTTACAATACTAAGTGTATCGCCTTCTAATTCAAATAAACGTGGCTGTGTATCGCCTAACCAAGTTGGATTCATACTGACTTCCATAGTGTGATAAACTGTTGAATTTTCTTCATCTAATTCAAAACGACCTGAATATGCAACATAACCATGTGCAGCTTCAGCCATTTCATCTTTCGTACCTGTGTGTAAATCGCCTGATTCATAGGCTTTACGACCTTGTTGCATTAATTGTGCTGACATATAACCATCTGGGTTATACATAATGAAACCTGTCGCATCTTTACCTAGTGGAAAGAAGATGTTGCCATCTTTATCTTCATCTTGATATCTTACTAATTTCCAAGTTCCGATTAATTGTTCTTTAAGTTCTGCCATTTTGAATACATCCTTTCTTAATTTTTGAATACATTTATTATTATGCGTTTGAACCGCCAGAAACACTGATTGTTTCACCAGTAATTGCTGTAGCACCCTCAGAAGCTAAGAATACAACTGTTGCTGCAATCTCTGAAGGTTCTAATAAACGGTTCATAGGCATTTTACCTGTGATATATTTTTCCATTGCTTCTTGTTCAGTTGAACCGTCTTGTTGTGCAAGATGTGCTAATTGGTTTTCAATTAATGACGTACGTACAGGTCCAGGTAATACTGCATTAGCTGTAATACCATCTTTCACTGTTTCAAGTGCAACAGTTTTCGTGAAACCAATTTGTGCGAATTTAGAAGCAACATAAGCTGATTTAAATGGATCTGCCATTTCACCATGTGCAGATGAAATCGTAACAATGCGACCATTTTGTTGTTGTTTCATTGAAGGTAACACGTGTTTTGTCATTAGGAATGTACCTGTTTGAATGACACCAATCACTTTGTTCCATTGAGCTAATGGGAAATCTTCTACTTTATCAATATGTTGAATACCTGCATTGTTAACTAACACGTCGATTGCACCATATTTATTATTCACATCTTCAATCGCTTGTGAAACTTCATCTTCATTTGTAATGTCTACTTTGTATGCAACACCATTGTTTAATTCACTTGCAGCTTTATCTGCCGCTTCTTGATTCATGTCGAAAATAAAGACATGATCTTGTTCTTTATCAAATGCTTGCGCGATTGCAAATCCTATTCCTTGTGCTGAACCTGTTACGATTACATTTCTTGTCATAATTAATTACCTCCTGTAAGTGTTTGGTGCTGCCTTTTCTTAAAAAATAATAACGCCTAATAATATAACAATTAGCGCTAAAAGATTGGCACCTGTGTTTGTTATAAATAAATATTTAAAGCCGTTTTTATGTGTTAATCCTGTAATTGCAAAGAATGTTAATACCACGCCTGTATGAGGCATTACTGTAAATATTGATGATGACATCGTTGCAACTCTGTGAATGACTTCAGGATCAATGCCCATATCAACATAGTGTTTACCGAACGCTTGTAACACAATACCAAGTGAACCTGATGCTGAGCCTGTAATCACACCAAATAGTGCTGATGCAACAGCTAAACTAATTAATGGATTACCAGGAATATTTAATATTAATGAGCGAATTGTTTCGAATCCTGGTGCCAATGTAATAACCGTTCCAAATGCAATTGCTGAACCAGTAAGGAACATTGGCATTAATGAATTAGATGCACCTTCATTGATCACTTTCTTTTGTACTGGAATGTATTTAAAGAATAGCAGTGCTGAAAGTATCACAGATGTCGTTAAACTAATAAGTATGATATTTGAGATACCCATGGCACTACCAATAATGTTCATTACTATGAGAACTAATATTGGTAATATACTGAGTAAAAAGTTTGGTGTTTTTTCTTTCGTTTCCAAGTTCTTATCCTCAATATCATAGTCCGCAAATGATTCACCTTTGGCGATACTCTTGTTTAATGCATGTTTCATATACCAAAGTCCAAATGCAATTGCGACGACCGTTCCAACTATCCCTAGCAACGGTGCTGCTGTTAAAGTTGTGTCTAAATACTTAGTTGGTACAACATTCTGTACTGAAGGTGTACCAGGTAGCATTGTCATTGTAAACGTACCCAAACCAAGCATAACTGGTATACCGATTAAGTTCCAAGCTAAGTCCATTTCTTTGAAAAGTGGTTTCGCTAAAGGAATTAATACGAATACAACGACATATAGACTAATACCGCCATATGTCAATATCGCTGTAATAATAAATATGGCAACTAAAATAGCATATGGACTATTCGTACCAGTCTTAGAAACAATCTTTTCAGCGATAGATTGAGCGGCACCACTTTCGTCCATAAATTTCGCTAATAACGAACCGAGTATAAAAACGCCAAAGAAGCTAACGATGAAGTCCGCTAAACCAGTCATATAAGACGCTTTCGTTCCAATTAGTGAGTCGAAAAATGGTAATTTATTCGTCAAAATGACTATAATAGATGCCACAGGTCCTATAACTAAAATAGAATAGTTTTTGACGGACATATATATAATAAAAATAATTGCTAATACAATTCCTATCGTTCCGATCATGTCGATAACGTCACCCCCAACGGTATTAAAATAACAATACGCATTCTGGAAAATGTGTCTGTTTTATGTCTAAATCTATTATCTGACCATATGACCTGAAAGTAAAAGACGTATTTAACTATCAAATATATAACTAAATAGTTATAGCTATATATAAAACCAACTGAAAGGAGGACATCGATATGACCTATAAAAATAAAATTCAATATTTAGAAGCCATTCAACGTTACGGCAGTATTTCACATGCAGCGAAACACCTTTATATTTCTCAACCCTATTTAAGCCGTTATATTAAAGACGTTGAGAATGACTTAGGTGTGACATTAATTAACCGGGACAGCAACCCGCTAGAACTTACGTATTCAGCTGAGCGATTTCTAGATTATTTACATGAAATTGAGGATATTGATACTCAAATGCGTGATGAATTGCAGACGATTTCTAATTTGAAAAAGGGACGTATCCGTATAGGTGTTAATCCTATTTTAGCTACACATACGCTTTATAGTATTTTGCCAAAGTTTATAGAACATTACCCGGGCGTGGAGATTGAATTAGTAGAAGAAGTGGCACATCGAATTGAACAAATCGTTTCCGATCAAAAAGTGGATATAGGTGTGACGATTTTACCGTTATATACCGAGAATTTATCTTATGATATTTTATACACAGAAAATGTATATTTAGCGTTACCTCCTGGACATCAGCTTATCGAACAAGCTAAAGCACACGCTGACGATGGTGAATTTCCATTTCATTTGTTAGATAATGAGAAATTTATCTTACTCAAGCCTGAAATGACATTACGCCAATTATCTAATCAAATCTTAAATGATTATAATGTTGTACCTGAAGTGATGATGGAAACGGTTAGTGTCGAGAATGCGCTTCGTCTCGTCAATGAAGGTATCGCGATCACATTTGTCCCTAAGAGTGTTAAAGATATGACGTCTCATCGTTTTAATGGCGCGTTTGTCCAATTGAACCCACATCACTATTACAATCGAGTCGTATTAGCATACAAAGAAAATGATAAAAAACCACTATCTAGAGCAGCTAAGACATTTATCCAAATGGCGAAATCCGGAATGAAGCAAGATATGAATTAACAACTACTTGATTAGACATAGAAAAGACGAAGGACGTGGAACAATGAATTCATAAAGAATTCTGTTCCACGTCCTTCGTTTGCTTATTCTCAGACAATAATCATTTAGCCTTAAAATTAATCGTTCAATATATTATGCTTGTTCGCCAACGACTGTGAATCGCTCGTTAATGTGAGCTGCATTTTCAGCTTCATCTACAATTGCAATAGCGTAATCTGCATAGCTAATGTAGCTATTACCTTGACTATTTACAAGCAATTCATCTTTACCTAATGTATAAGAACCTGTACGTTTACCTTCTGCATCGAACTCTGCTGATGGACTAACAAATGTCCAAGTAATGCCCTCGCTATCTTGAAGATCTTGGAGATTACGTCCTTGACCTTTAGCAGTTGGTTTAAACATATCTGGGAAATCTGGTGTTTCAAGTACACGTGTTGTATGCGCCTCATCTACGAATAAGCTACCTGCACCACCTACTACAATCACTCTTGTATCTACCTCTTTAAGCAATTTAATTAGAGCGCGTCCCGCTTCTACATGAGCTTCTTCCTCACCTAATGGCGCACCAAAAGCATTTACAACAACATCAAGATCTTTGATGTCATCTACTGTTAAACTGAAAATATCTTTTTCAATCACTTTCACATCTTGATCATTTAGTTTGCTCGCATTTCTAACAATTGCAGTGACTTCATGACCACGTGCTTGTGCTTCTGTTAATACTTTATTTCCAACTTTACCTGTTGCTCCGATAATACCAATTTTCATGATTTATTCCTCCACATTTTTATATTTATAGTGATATCAATGGTGATGTCAGTCAATTAGGTCGTTGTGAGACAGCTTCATTATCGAACTTGTAACTGTAATAGTTACATGTAAGATATAACGGATGACGACTTATCCGTTTCGTTGCAAGATGCCTGTAACAATATCATCCATTGTGACATTAGCCAAGACACCTTCCATCGCATCTTGTGCACGTATGAGAATGATTTCTAGCACACTCTGGATATTGGCACCTACAACACAATTTATATTCGTGTCTTCATGCATTTGGAATAATTCACCTTCGTCAACGACTTCCACCGCTTGATACACATCAAGTAATGTAATGTCTGTTAAAGGCTTTCTCAGTTGAATGCCACCACTCCCTTGCTGTGTTTCGATTAAATTCGCTTGTTTTAATTTACCAACTAATCTTCTAATTACTACAGCATTAGTGTTCACACTACTAGCAATCCAAGAGGACGTTAGTGGTTGCGACTGTTCAACTTTGACTAATGCTAGAATATGCACAGCCACAGTGAAACGACTACTAATTTTCAATCTTCTCACCTCATGTAACCATTATAGTTACAAGTTAATTAGTAAGTCAATGTTTTTGAATTTAATTAATTTTGATTTTAAAAAAGACCCTATCATCAAGATTTTTAAAATCTCAATAATAGGGTCATAATAATAATATTAATTATATAAGACTAAATTCACATTAATTATATTCATCTTCGATATCGCCAACGATTTCTTCAAGAATATTTTCTAAAGTAATGATTCCCTTAAAATCAGCGTCATTATAAACTGCTGCGATATGAACTTTTCTCTTCTTCATCATTTCTAGAATATGCTTCAATGGTGTATTCATTTTAACGTTAATAATTGGATTAACGAATGTCTCTAACTTAGATGGTTGTTCCACGTTAAACAATGATTTGGACTGTATAAAACCAACAATTTGATCATCTTTTACCGCTGGATATCTTGTAAACGCATCTATTTTAATTTGTTGAATCGCATCATCAAAACTCGTATTTAAGTTTAGCGTTTTAACATGTTTTTCATCAATCATAATATCTTTTGCGACTAGATTATCAAACTTAAATGCTTGGTTAATATGATGTAACTCACTATCATTAATTTCGCCACCTTCATGGCTATCGTGAATTAATTGTTTCAGTTCTTCCTCAGAATGGAAGACTTCACTTTCTTTAGCAGGTTTCATATTGAACATTTTTAATATCAAACGTGCTGCACCATTTAATAACCAAATAAACGGATACATTAATTTATAGAAAAAGATAATCGGTTTCGCAAAAAGCAATGTAATATATTCTGCCTTTTGGATAGCAATCGTCTTAGGTGCCATTTCACCTACAACAACGTGTAAAAATGTCGCGATAACAAATGCGCCACCAATTGTAAATGGATGTATCCAAGCTTCAGGAATACCAATACTGCTGAATAAAGGATGTAATATAAATTCAAATGTAGATTCTCCTACCATACCGATACCTAGTGCGGTAATGGTAATACCTAATTGGCAGGCAGCTAAGTATTCATCAAGATGATCGACAACCTTCTTAGCGGCTATCGCTTTCTTCTCACCTGCATTAGACAATTGTGCAATTCTTGTTTCTCTGACTTTAACAATAGCGAACTCTGTCGCCACGAAAAAAGCCGTTAGGACTAATAATAATATAAAAGTAATAAGACTAAGTGTGGTCCCCAAATATGTTCCTCCAAAATAAAAAATTGTAGACTTGCTACTATACTAATTATATCAATAATACATATATAATCAAAATATTTAAATTTTGATTAATTATATAAATGGTACTTAATTCAAAAGGTAAAATTGAGAACCCTTCTTTTTTATAAGTAGTGACTTAAGGCTTCATAATGGAACGATTTAGACTTACCCCATGGCGGTCAGTCTCAAATAGCTGTAACGCATACATACAATGTTCACCCGGAAGATGTTGTTCAAATTCGTCCCAAATCCACATTGCAATATTTTCAGCAGTCGTATTCATATCAGGCAACGTTTCGTTAATGAGTTGATGATTTAATTTAGGTTCGATCACTTTATTATAAATCGCATCTACTTCATTAAAGTCTAATCCAAGACCATAATCACCAATTGGTGAAAGTACGTCTACATACAAGCGATATGAATGATCATGCAAATCTCGAAATATATCTTCACTAAAATAAATTCGATTATCACACTTGAAATCATATTGTTGTTTTAAAACAGTTCGGCCCTCTCTATATTTGAATTGATTGGGTGGTTGGATATGATCGAAATGATTAGACATGATTTCTTCCTCCTTAATTTATCTATTCACTATTTCAGGTTTTTCCCACAGTTTATCCACATTATCCTTTGATAGTTCACCTGCATTAAATTGAGCTAAATGACTATCATAGGTATCTATCTTATATTTCAATAAATTTCTAGCTTTGTGCATTACTTCTAATTTAGCATCTAGTTCACTTAATTGTTCATTAAGTATCTCTTTTTGACGTTGCTGCGTGTCTTCATTTGAAGGTAATTGCCCTAGTTTACAAAACTCTATAAGCAATTCAATTTTCACACCAGCAAGACGTAAGTTTTTTACTAAATATATCCAGTTCAAGTCGTTTGTTCTATAATCACGATAGCCATTTTGATTTCGTTCAACTGGTGGTATAGCGCCTACTTTCTCATAATATCTCAATGTATCTTGAGATAATCCCATAAATTCTACAACTTCTTTAGTATTCATAGCACATTCACTCCTTATCGTTCCCTAAGTTATACCATAATTTAAAAATTTTAGTCATTGGAAATTTTTAAAAATTAATACTTGCTATGGAGTTCACTCCATAGTTTAGACTATTACTATTCTTCTAAAGGGACGTGTCAATATGTTTAAAAAGACAAATCAAATTATACTCTTCATCATTTTATTTAGTTATTTTTTAATATTAATGGATAACTCAATTATATTTACAAGTACTGTCAAGATCGCTCAAAGCCTACATATGGATAAAGCGTCCTTATCTTGGGTATCAAATGCTTATACAATTACATTCGGTGGTTTCTTATTGTTAGCAGGTAGACTAGGTGATTTATTAGGGCGCAAACGTATATTTTTAAGTGGTTTAGTGTTATTTGGGATATCAAGTTTATGTATCGGGCTTGCACAAAATAGTATACAAATTATTACTTTTAGAGCAATACAAGGTATTGGTTCGGCGATTATTGCACCTACAACACTCGCTTTACTTATGGACCATTTCGAAGGTAAGGAAAGAAGTAAAGCCATTAGTTACTACGGCGTCACTGCTGGTATTGGTTCAAGCATTGGTTTACTCCTAGGTGGTTGGTTAACAAGTACAATCAGTTGGCGATCTGGCTTCCTGATTAATGTTCCTTTCACTATTATTTTAATTATCTTAACGTTGCTTTTTGTAAAATCTACAACGGTTCATCGTGTACGAATTGACTTTATTGGTGCAATACTTTCAGTTATTGCGATAATGACACTCGTATATGGCATGACAAATGAATCTATCATTGCAGTCATTATTGGGTTCATTTTATTAATTATATTCGTAATATTTGAACGCAATTTACCATTTGCATTAATGCCAATGTCATTATTTAAGAATAAGGTGCGCACAGGCGCTTATGTCGGTCGTTTTATATTTATGATGGCAATGTTATCTTATTGGTTTATCTTGCCACAAATGATGCAACATTTATATCATTACACACCGTTACAAGCTGGTATAGCTTTCTTACCTTTAACCATTGTTAATTCTGTTGCGGCATTGTATCTTCCTTACTTCACTGAAAAATTAGGAAATACAAATGTGCTATTACTCGGTCAAATTATACTGACTTTAGGATTAATTATTACAGCTAGTTTGAATCCATTACATGGATATTGGCTTGCGATAGGTATTCCGATGTTACTCGTAGGTCTTGGTCAAGGTTGGTTACTGGCTCCTATTACAAGTGCCGGCATTCATGAAGTAGATGCTAGTTTATCAGGTGCCGCAAGTGGAATGACTAATACCATGCACCAATTAGGTGGCCCAATCGGCTTATCAATTATCGTCTTTTTCACATCAAATATAACGCATATTATTCATTATTATCACGTTGTGATGTGGTTAATTGTTATTTATATGATTATCGGCTTCATTGTGTTATGGATGACTCAACGCCAAACAAAGTCAGTTTAAATGGAAAAAAGGAGAAGGACAGAATTTTATTAAATTCATAGTCCAAGTCTCCTTTTTATAGTCAATATTAAATAACAATGTCACTTTGAGCTAAACTTAAAAGTCACTTTTATTCATTCCAAAAGTTTCTAATTATCTCTACATCTTCAAGTGCCTGAGCTTCTCCAGCTTTGAAAATGTCAGGTCGAATTGACGGATCTACTGTATTACCGCCTAGTTCATTTAATTTATCAAATACTGCTTTACTAGGTGTAATTAATTTGACTTTAGCGCCACTTTCTTCGAGTTCTTTAATGGCATCTTCTAATTCATATGGTGTTGAAACAGGTAGATTCGTCGCAAAGATAAGTACTTTCTTAGCACCTTTAGCTAAATCTGCATTCTCCATGGAATGACATCCACCATCAAAATGTTTGTCACCATCAATCGTCGTAGCCGGCCAAACACCTGGTAACGAACCACTTGAAGCCATAGCTCTGTGTAAATTCACTTGACTATCAGACGTTAGTGCGACACGCTCTGACTTGCGCGCATTAATAGCAGTAATCATCAAATTAGATGGCCATTCAGTACCTTTAATTCTATGTTCTAAGCGAGTAATGTGTACGCTCTCATTAAATTTATGATCTTCTAGTGCGTAGATACTATAATTCTCAATCCATTCTTTAGGTGAATTCGAGTGCTCTTGTATTTGAGCATATCTTTCAAAGATACCTGACATATCTTTAACTGGCGGCGTTTCATTTGATTTAGGTGCAATTTGCTCATCATAAATGACATCAAAACTCTTGTCAGATGTTAAACCTGTAGCAGCTTGCGCGCCACCCGATGTACCTATCATTAAATCTGCATGACGAACATCTATACCTTGATTAGATAATGTTAACAGATAGCCTAACTCCCAACCTATGGCTAGCGAACCACCACCGCCAAGTACAATTGCATGTTCTAAATTGTCTTTTTTATTCATATTACATATCTCCTTTAGTCAATTACATTGAATATAATCTCTTTTTATTCATATTACAAAAAAGAAGGGAGGCTCGGATATATTTCCCAGATAAATAGCCAGTAAATAAGGGAGTGGGACAGAATTCT
>NZ_VUKI01000023.1:0-62733 GCF_008385775.1 Staphylococcus sp. GDX7P312P
TATAACTTCGCGACTATTTGCCTCAACAACAAAAAAAGATATTAAACAACCTTTGGTTGCTTAATCTCAATTTTTGGACTCATCAGTCCGTTTTGACGTAGAGCCTGAAAAAAAAAGACCATTTCTATTAAATTTTAATAGAAATAGCCTTTAAGAATTATATAAGCGCTTTATGAGTGTGCCTCATTAATGAAATTTTAGCCTTTCCAAAGCGTAGCCAAATCTTGTAGTGAGAAAATACCAGTTACAATTGTTACAATCACTGCTACTATACCGAAAATAAGCATCCATGTAGGGTGTTTGTAATCTCCGACTATAGATTTTTTACGACTTGCAATTAAAATAGCTCCAAGTGTAATAGGTAAAATCCAACCATTTATTGCACCAGCAATAATAAGTAAACTTATAGGTTTACCAATAAATAAGAAAATTAAAGTTGAAACAACAATAAAGATAATTACAATAAGATTATTTTTAGTCAATAATGATTTATGTAATGTTTTCAAGAATGTAGCACTTGTATATGCTGATCCTATAACAGATGACATAGCAGCAGCAAAAATAACTACACCGAAAATATTTTTACCAATAGGTCCTATTGCATGTTCAAATACAGATGCAGGTGGGTTATCAGCGCTTAATGTTACTCCAGTAACCACAACTCCTAATACTGCAAGGAATAATAACGTTCTCATAATACCAGTTGTTAATATACCAGCAATAGCAGAACGGTTTACAAATGGTAAGAATTCTTTCCCTTTCATTCCAGAATCTAAAAGTCTGTGTGCACCAGCAAATGTAATATATCCACCCACTGTTCCTCCGACTAGTGTAATAATTGGTAAAATTAATTTAACCGGATGTTCAGGAGCAAATGTGTGAACTAAAGCATCTCCATATGGTGGATTTGAAACAACCATAACATATGCAACTACTAGTATCATAACAACACCTAAAATCATCGATACAACATCCATGATTTTTTGTCCACTTTTACTTACAAAGATTAATATTGAGAAGATAGCTGTAATTGCAGCACCCCATTTAATATCTAATCCAAACATAGCATTTAACCCTAGGCCAGCACCGGCAATATTACCAATATTAAATGCCAGTCCTCCAAATGCAATTAGTATGGAAATTAAAGTACCAAGACCTGGCATAACTTTATTAGATACTTCTTGTCCACGAAGTCCAGTTACTACAAGCACACGCCAAATATTAATTTGTGCTCCAATATCAATTATAATGGAAATTAATATTGCGAATGCGAAACTAGCGTAAAATTCTGCAGTGAATACAGCGGTTTGAGTTAGAAAAGCTGGTCCAATGGCTGAAGTTGCCATTAAGAATACAGAACCATACAGTAATCGTCTGTGATTTTTTGTGAATTTAAATTCCTTTTCATTTGGATTAATTTCTTGATTTGGATTTTGGTTTAAGTTTTCTCCCATAATAGCTCCCCCTTATAAGGATTGAATATCAATGCCTTCTTTCGTTAATTTTTCTCTAATTTGTGATACAAATTCTAGTGCATGAGCCCCATCTCCATGCACACAAATCGTATCAGCTTTTAAATCAATTTCTTTTCCGTTTTTACTAACAACTTTATTTTCAATTACCATTTTTAAAACTTGATCTAAGGCTTCTTCAGTATTAGTGATTACTGCATCTGCCTCTTTACGACTAACGAGTTGACCATTGTCTTCATATCGTCTGTCAGCAAACACTTCAGATGCAGTACGTAATCCTAATGATTCAGCTTCAGTTATTAATAATGTATTTGATAACCCTACTAAGATTAGTGAAGAATCAAAATCATATACAGCTTGAGCAATTGCATGTGCAATGTTTTTATCTTTAGCACCCATATTGTAAAGTGCACCATGAGGTTTAACATGATTAATACGTGTTTGATGTACCTTACAAAATCCATCTAACGCACCAAGTTGATAAACAACTAAATTATAGATTTCTTTTGGTGTAATATCCATATTGCGACGACCAAATCCTTTTAAATCTGGTAATCCAGGATGAGCTCCAATACCTACACCATTATCTTTAGCAAGTTTAATTGTGTCATACATGACATTTTCATCGCCAGCATGGAAGCCACAAGCAATATTAGCTGATGTAATTAATGGAATGATTTGATTATCTCCACCGAATGAGTAATTTCCAAACGCTTCACCTAAGTCACAATTTAAGTCTATGCGCATTATAACTCCACTCCTTCGATTATTTGATGTTTTTCAAGGAATTTAATATCTACTTCACTTGCGTCATCATCTGCATAAAGTGGGTAACTTAAAACTGCATATAAAAAGTCTGCAGTTGTTGTAAATCCTTCTATAACCATTTCATCAAGTGCTACTTTTAATTTGTTTATAGCTGTTTTACGATCAGTATCTTTTACTATAACTTTAGCAACTAGCGAATCATAATAAGGTGATACTTGATACCCAGGATACAACAGAGAATCGACACGTATGTTGAAACCTTGAGGTAAATGTAACTTTTTAACTTTACCAGGGGTAGGTTGAAATTTCTTTTCTGGATTTTCAGCATTGATACGCGCTTCAATTACATGTCCATTAAACACAATATCATCTTGAGAAAATGGTAATTTATCATGTTGCATTAAGTATAATTGGGCTTGTAATAAATCTCTATCAGCGCGCATCTCTGTAACAGTATGTTCTACTTGAATACGAGCGTTCATTTCAATAAAGTAGTGGGCATCCTTAGTTACTAAAAATTCAATTGTACCTGCACTTCTATAATTTGATGCTTTTGCGACTGCAACTGCATCTGCGCATATCTGTTGGCGTCTCTCTTCAGTTAAAGCGGCACAAGGAGATTCTTCTATTAATTTTTGGTTTTTACGTTGAACCGAGCAATCTCTTTCGCCTAAATGTACATAATTACCTTTACCATCACCAATAATTTGTACTTCCACGTGTTTCGCCACAGGTATAAATGCTTCAACATAAACTCTGTCATCGTTAAAGTATTTTTGTCCTTCGCTTTTCGCTTCTTTAAGGGATTTTTCAAGTTGTTCTGGCTCTTTTACTATACGGATGCCTTTTCCGCCACCACCACTTGCTGCTTTTAAAACAACAGGATAGCCAATTTCTTCAGCTAGTTCCTTTATTTCATCAACTGAATTAACTGCACCTTTAGATCCTGGAATTACAGGAACACCTGCATCATCTACAGTTTGTCGAGCAGTTATTTTATCACCCATTAGTTCCATTGTATTCTTACTTGGACCAATGAATTGAATATTATTTTCTTCTACTTTTTCAGCAAAAGTTGTACTTTCAGATAAAAAACCATATCCTGGATGGATTGCATTAGCCCCTGTAATTTCTGCTGCTCCAATAATTCGCTCAATATTTAAATAACTATCTAAAGGATTTGCTTCACCAATACAAATTGATTGATCAGCTAAACTAACATGTAAACTTTGCTCATCTCCTTTAGCATATATCGCAACGGTCTCGATTCCCATTTCACGGCAGGCTCTAATAATACGGACCGCAATTTCTCCTCTATTTGCTACTAAACAACGATACATTTAGCTGTCCCCCTTATTTAACTTTTACTAGTACTTGATCATATTCAACGTTTGTACCATGATCTGCTACTATTTCAACAACTTCTCCATCTACATCGCTAGTTATTTCATTCATAACTTTCATCGCTTCTACATAACCAATAATGTCACCAACTTTAATTTTATCTCCAACTTTAATTTGTGGATTAGTTAACTCTTTACTATCTTGTAAGAAGAAAGTACCCACCATTGGTGAAGAGATTTCTTTAGAAGTTTCTTCACTTGCATTCGTTTGAACTTGTTGAAGATTTTCATCATTTACAGTGTTTGTACTTACTAAGTTTTGGTTTGAAGACACATTAGATGATTGATAACCCTCAGTGAAATCTAATTCTAATTCGCTTTTATTATCCTTAAATTTAAAGCGTTTAACACCATTTGATTTAACTAAGTTAATAACTTCTTCTATTTTTTTTATATTCATCTATTATTTCTCCTCTTCAATTAATTTTGCTAATTTTTTTGATGTTGCTCGCATTGAATGCATATTAAATATTGGAGCCTTTGTCACTGATTCTAATTTCTCTTCAAATTGTTGATTAAAGTTTTTTAACATAGCATTCGCTTCATCCACAGATATCCATTTAAACTGTATCACATCACCTGGCTTAAATTGAGCTAGTTTTTTAAGGTCTAATTGACTAACTGTAGCAATTTTTGTATAACCACCAACTGTTTGTTTATCATTCAAAAGTATTATCGGATTGCCATCATTTGGAACTTGGATACTACCCAACCCTACAGGTTCTGATATGATATCAGCTCCATTATCTGGTGGAATGTTGTCACCGATAAGTCTATATCCCATTCGGTCTGATTGGTCAGATATTTTATATTCCGATTCAACTAAGGTCTTTCTTTTTTCACGGGAGAAAGCATTTACTTGAGGACCTTCTATAATATGAATAATATTGTCTTGTTCTATTGCATCATAGTCGCTTGATTTTCCAAGATTAACCTTAAAGTTGCTATTTTGCACAACCTTAATATGATCGTCTTTTTTCAAAGCTCTACCATCAAAACCACCTATTTTACTTCTTGTATGCGTAGAGTAACTACCAGCAACCATCTCAATATCAAGGGGATGACCAAAGAAAATATAACCACGTGCACCCTTTATTGCTGGCCCAAATTCAAGTACATCGCCTTTATTTGCTAATAAGACATTATTATTGGAAATATTAATATTATTTAATTTAGCATTAAATTGACCACCTGTTATTACAAAGGTGTTAGCTTGAGTAAAAGTCATTGTAGGTCCAATGATAGTAAATTCTAGGCTAGGACCGCTATTTCCGATTAGTTTACGTCCTAAGTTATAACTAAATTGATCCATTGCACCAGACCCGGAGAAACCTAAATGTTGATATCCAAAACGGCCTTTATCTTGAACGGTAGTGAAAAGACCTGGTTTCAAAATTTTAATGCCCACTACGAGTCACCCACTTTTCTTTATTAAAACTTCCGTCATTGATTTCACTTTCAATTTGATTATACGTATTCTCATCTATCGAGTAGAATTTAATATAATCACCAGCTTCATACAATGTCATTGGTTCAGAATATTGATCAAAGACTTTTAAAGGTGTTCTTCCAATAATTTGCCATCCTCCAGGTGAATCAGAAGGATATAGACCTGTTTGATTGTTAGCTATTCCAACTGAACCAGCATTAATTTTAACTCTTGGTTCAGATCTTCTAGGTGTATGAATACGTTCATCTAACCCACCTAAGAATGGGAAACCAGGCATAAAACCTAGCATATATACAAGGTATTCATTAGTTGTATGGATTTGAACAACTTCTTCTATAGATAAGTTGTTATAACTAGCTACCTCTTCTAAATCAGGTCCCATTTCTAAGTTATATAGTACAGGAATATGTATAACGTTCTTTTCAGAGTATGTATCCTCTTTTGAAACTTTGAGCTTATCTAATTCTAATTTTTCAATCAATTGTTTGTAATCGATTGAATCATTATTAAAATTAATCATAATAGCTCGATATGATGGGATAACATCTTTAATATCTGGAATATTTTTGGACAGAATATGTTGTGTAGTTAAATCAACCTCTTGATAATTAACTTCACTTATTTCTTCTTTGAAATAAAGCAATAGCGATTGCTCATTTATAACTTTAACTTCCAATCCATTGCCTCCCCTTTAATTTTATTAATTGTATATTTGCGCCTTAAAAAATGATTCAATATTTTAAATAATCATATTTTACTGATATGTATAAAAAAATTATAACATTATAATATCTTAGTTGTTTAATAAGTATTTCAAATTATGAATAATAAAAAAAGCGAGACGAAATGTAATCGCTTACTTTATAGTGTAATTCGCAAATGATTCAATTGTATTTACATTGTTATTTAAGCATATAAAACTAATTTTGTCATGAAAAAGTTCAGATTTTCAAATTAATTTGATAAAATATATATGTTTTTTTGTAACATAAAGTATAATTCTATCTTAAAATTATCATATTCTAGCTGTTAACTTTTTTAATATCACTTAATTAAAATTAATACAATAACATTATTGGGTTATTAAAAAAGCTATGAAGAAATCATTGATACTTGATTTCTTCATAGCCAATATAAATATGCATTTTATTAATGTAAATAGTAAGATATTTAAAGAGTTTGTAAAACTTTATTCAGAAAAAATCTATCTATTTAATATTTACAATTTTAACATTAATTTCTCCACCATTTGGTAGAGGCACACGAACTTCATCTTTTAAACTTTTACCGATTAAAGCTTTAGCCATTGGTGATTCATTTGAAATTTTACCGTTGAATGCATCTGACTCTGCAGAGCCCACGATTTGATAGCTTTCTTCTTCATCTCCAGGTAACTCAATGAAAGTAACAGTTTTACCAATTTGTACAACGTTGTTATCACCAGTATCCTCAATGATTAGAGCATATCTAAGCATATGTTCAATACGTTGAATATCTTGTTCGATAAAACCTTGCTCATCTTTAGCGGCATCATATTCTGAGTTCTCAGATAGGTCACCAAATGAACGTGCTACTTTGATTTTTTCAACAACTTCTGGACGTTTAACTGTTTTTAATTCTTCTAATTCTTTTTCTAATTGTTCATAACCCTCTTGAGTCATTGGATATTGTTTTTGATTTTCCATTATGTCATCTTCCTTTTTCAATTAATATGGTTTAGTTATTAAATATATAGATTTTTGATACATATTGTAACTTACTTATTGTTTACTAACCAATGTTTGAATTTTAGTAGTCATTATATCAATTGCAACTTTGTTACTTCCACCTTCTGGAATGATAATATCTGCATATTTCTTAGTAGGCTCAATAAATTGATTATGCATTGGTTTGACAACATTTAAATATTGGTTAATTACTGATTCCATAGATCGACCACGTTCTTTAGTATCACGAACTAGCCGTCTAAGAATTCTTAAATCTGCATCAGTATCAACGTATATTTTAACATCCATCATATCACGTAGTGTTTTATTTTCTAAAGCAAATATACCTTCTACGATAATAACATCTTTAGGTTCAAATGCAATGGTTTCTTCACTACGCGTATGATTAGAATAATCATATGTAGGAACTTCGACTGCATGACCATTTCGTAAATCTTTTAAATTTTCTATTAGCAAATCATTGTCAAATGCAAAGGGATGGTCATAATTTGTTTCTAATCGCTCTTCAAATGTTAAATGCGATTGATCTTTATAATAATAGTCTTGAGCAAGTAATGCGACACTATGGCCTTCTAAATTCTTCATGATTTCGTTTGTAACTGTTGTTTTACCAGATCCTGAACCACCGGCAATACCAATAATTGTTGTGTTTGCCATTATCTAATTTCCTTTCTCATCATGTTCTTAGGATAAATTGGATGATCTACTTTGATTTGTACAATTTGAAGTGGGTGACGAGCAGCATCTAGACTATTGCCCTCCTCATCATATATGGCATCAATAACTTGTCTAAAACTTTGTATTTCAGGTCCAAAGAATTCAATTTCTTGACCTGGTTTAAAGTGATTTCTTTGTTGTATTGTAGCAATTTGAGTAGTTTCATCATAATCTATTACTAATCCACAAAAATCGTAAGGTGATTTTTTATTTTGTTGAACACCAAACATTTGCTCTTCATATCCTGGTGTACCTTCAAAAAATGCTGGTGCAGTATCTCTATTAGCACATTTATCTAATTCTATTAACCATTCAGGATTAATTTTAAAATTCTCAGGATCTTCAGCATAAGAATCAATAACTTTTCTATAAACTGATACAACTGTAGCTATATAATGAATAGATTTCATGCGCCCTTCTATTTTTAAAGAGTCGATACCGATTTCCATCATTTGAGGTATTGATTCAATTAATTTTAAATCCTTAGGACTCATAGCAAATGGTACGACGTCTCCATCTTGATAATAAAGATCAAGTTCACCGTCATTATCTACTTCTAATAAATCGTAATCCCAACGACAACTTTGACAACAACCACCTCTGTTAGAATCTCTAGCTGTCATATGATTACTAAGTGTACAGCGACCTGAATATGCAATACACATGGCACCATGTATAAATGCTTCAATTTCAATGTCTACATTTTCTTTCATTTCTTTCATTTCCATCGCACCAGTTTCACGTGCTAATACCACTCGATCTAAACCTTCTTCTTTCCAGTATTGAACCGCTTTAGTATTAGACAATGACTGTTGTGTCGATAAGTGTATTTCTAATTTAGGAGCAACTTGCTTACAAGTTTCAATAATTAAAGGATCTGCAACAATGATTCCGGTAGCACCCGTTTTTTCTAATTCAATTAAATAGTTTTCCAGACCTTTAATATTCTCGTCATGAGCGATAATATTAGTAGTTACGTAAATTTTTGCATTATATTGATTTGCGAATTCAACGCCTTCTTTAATTTCAGCCATAGTAAAATTATCAGCATTAGAACGCAAACCATATTCTTGACCACCTAAAAATACTGCATCTGCACCATAATGTACTGCAATCTTTAATTTTTCTAAATTACCAGCAGGCGCTAATAATTCGGGCTTTTTAATTTTACTTTTCTCTTGTGTTTGAATTTCAGTCAATGTTTTCATTTTTTAGCGCCTCCTTTTAATAAACTGTTTGTTTATATAAAAATCCTTCATCAAATGGACGATGTTCTGGTTGAATTGCTTCAATTGGATCTACTAACATGAATTTTTCATCTTCATATGCTTCAGGATCTTCATTATATAAATCTATAGCTTCTCTGTATTGAGCTGTAACAGTGTTTATATATTCTTCACTTTGCAGAATTCCATCTATTTTAAATGAATCAATTCCAGCTTCAAATAGTGGCTCGAGTTCTTCAATTAAGCAGATATCATTTGGAGACATTATATGTGTACCATTAAAATCTTCAAATACAGGATATTTATTATCACGTTCTTCGTCATATAAGAGTAATTCTTTATCATCATTTTCACGTTTAATCTTCATTTGTCTATCTTGGAAAGTATAATAGTTCCCAAGCAACATGCGTTTAGATTGGAACATACAAGTCATCCCATGTACTTGAACTTCAATTTCAACATTTGCATTCTCTTTTATATTTATTATTTCATCTAAGTTTAATTCTCTCGCTAGAAGTGCTCGTTTGGCACCTCTTTTTCCCCAATAGTTACATTGGAAATAGTTAGTTACTATAGTTTCAGCATCCCAATTTAGTGGTATCGGATTATGTTGGTTTTTGACATACATGACGACAGCAGGGTCACCAAATATAATTCGGTCTACTCTAACTTCATGTAAGAAATTAATATAGTCTTCCAATGCATTTAAATGATAATTGTGGAAAATGCCATTTACAGCAACATATACTTTTCTATCATGCTCATGCGCTAATTTGACTGCTTGTTTAATATCCTCACGATTAAACTCTCCTGGTAATCTTAACCCAAATTTTTGTTCACCAATGACAAATGCATCTGCACCAATATCTATTAGTGTTTCTAAATGACTTAATGATTTAGGAGTAACGAGTAATTCCGTCATAATTATTCTCCTTTAATTGATATAGCTAACCCATCATCCATATTTATAAAGTTAGTACTGTAATTTTCTAGACTAATTAGCCAATCATTAAATTTTTGAACTTTTTTAACCATTTGCTTAACATTTCTTGAACGTACGATATCTATATTCGACACAAAGCCGTGATATAGAACATTATCTGTAATGACTAATCCACCATTTCTTAATAGTGGTGTGTAATATTCAAAGAATTTCTTTGATTGAGCTTTTGCTGCATCAATAAAAATAATATCATACTGTTTATCACTGACTTCATTATATTGCTCTAAAGCATTTCCCTCTATAAGTCTTATTTGTGATGAGTAGCCATAAGTTTCAAAATTTGATTTAGCTTGTGTAATCATTTTCTCATCACGCTCTATAGTCGTAATATGTATATCATTTGATACGGATGCAAATTGCATTGAACTATATCCTATTGCAGTGCCAATTTCTAGAATGTTTTTCGCACGATGTATCCGAATTAATTGTTTAATCATCTCTAGGGATAATCTATCGACAATTGGTACAGCATTTTGCTCCGCATATTCTCTTAACGTTTCAATTTTATTATCTGTTTTACGATGTATCTCCAATAAATACTGCTGGTTAGCTTCCATTTATTTACTTCCTTTTTAAAGACAAAATGACATTAAAAAATAAACCAGTCGATATGGAGTTATCCGCTAAACTTTAAAAGTTTTAAATAAACTTAACCGTGCTAGGATAACTTATACTTATAAATGTATGACTGATTTAAATATTTATTAAAACTCATTGTCTACCTATAAGAATTTAACTTTAAATATTTTATCATATATTTGATTGTAATTTAAGATGTAATATGTAAAAAAATATGATTTGATCAATCAAAAAAGGAGCAGAATAGAACTCGAATTGAATTCATTATCCCACTCCTTATATAAAATTACTGTTCTGAATTATAAATTAAATCACATATTGACAGTTCAGTCAGCTAATTTAAGTTTGTTTTAGTATTAAGAATTAAATCTAGAAAACTATTCTTCCATGTTTGTGTTAACTACCTCTTCAATCATGTCCCATTCTTCATCAGTCTCGATAGGTACTAATTTACCACCATCGCCTGATTCATCAGGTTCATTAATCATTGGAATCAATTCAATCATGTCATCATCGTCAGATTGAGCACCTTCCTCAGCTAAAATAACATATTCTTTTTTAAATTCTGGATGGTAAAATTCCAACATTTTACGATATAAAACTTCATTACCATTTTCATCGAATAAAGTTAATAACTCTTCTTCATTACTAATATCTAATTCTACATCGTGGTTATGATTATGTTCAGTCATTGTTTATTACTCCTTTATTGGATTGAATCTAAATAGCCTTGTAATATAAATACTGCTGCCATTTTATCAATTACTTTTTTTCTTTTTTGTCTAGATACATCTGCTTCAAGTAATGAACGCTCTGCTGCCATAGTACTTAATCGTTCATCCCACATAATTATCTCTATATCAGGTAAGCTTTCTTTGAGTAACTCCTTGTATCTTAACGAAGCTTCTCCACGAAAGCCAATAGAATTATTCATATTCTTAGGTAAACCAATTACTACAGAACCAACGTTATGTTCTTTAATAATGGCCACTAATTGATCTATACCAAAATCTTCTAGTTCCTCGTTAATTCTTAGAGTGTCCAATCCTTGGGCAGTCCAACCCATTAAATCGCTTATAGCTACGCCAACTGTTTTACTACCTACATCCAAACCCAAAATTTTGTGCGTTAACATATACTACTTCTTGTTCTCTTTTAAATAATTTGAAACGAGTTCTTCCATGATAACGTCACGATCAATGTGGCGAATTTGATTTCGAGCATCATTTTGACGAGGTATATATGCAGGATCACCTGAGAGTAAATATCCTACAATTTGATTTACAGCATTGTAACCACGCTCTTCTAAAGTTCGGTGTACGTTGTTTAACACTGTTTCAACATTATCTTTCGGAATTTCTTCATAGTCAAACTTCATTGTTTTATCAATATTATCCATAGATGCGACACTCCTCTAAAACGAATTATCTTACATACACCAATTTTACACTAGTTGATTACAAAGTTATAGTTTTTTAATGTAATCTTTAATAAAGCGTAATGCTTCTGAGATATTCTCTGGTTGCGTACCGCCACCTTGAGCCATATCTGGACGACCGCCACCTTTACCACCAACTAATGGCGCCATATTCTTAATGATATCTCCAGCTTTAATTTTATCTGTTTGATCTTTTGGTACAGTTGCTATTAGTGATACCTTTTCACCTAAATCACTTGCTAAGATTATAATAGCATCTTGTTGTTTAGATTTGAAATCATCCATAGTTTGTCTTATTTCTTTAGCATTAGAAACTTCAACTTCTGTAGCTAGTACTTTAAAGCCATTAATTTCTTCTATTTGATCCTCAATATTGCCCATTTTAAGTGAAGTGATTTCCTTATTTCGTTGTTCTAATTGTTTATGAAGGTTCTTTTCTTCTTCTTGTAGCTGGATAATTTTATCAAATACTTGATTATCAGATTTAACTTTAACTTGATCTTTAATAGAATTAAATTTATTTTGAATATCTTCTAGATGTAAGAATGCTGACTTACCAGTAAATGCTTCAATACGTCTAACGCCTGCACCTGTACCTGATTCACTTATAATCTTAAATAGCCCAATCTCTGCAGTATTATCAACATGTATACCACCACATAGCTCAATAGAGAACGGTGCCATATTAACAACGCGCACAATATCTCCGTATTTTTCTCCGAATAACGCCATAGCACCCATTTGTTTTGCTTCATTAATAGGCATCTCTTGTATATTAACTGAAATACCTCTCCAAATTTCCTCATTTACACGTCTTTCAACTTGATCAATTTCGTCTTGAGTCATCGGACCGAAATGTGAGAAGTCGAAACGCAAACGCTCACTTTCAACTAACGAACCTGCTTGATTTACATGTTCACCTAATACTTCTTTTAATGCAGCGTGAAGTAAATGAGTGGCACTATGATTTTTTTGGATGTCTTTTCTTTCATCCCTATTAACACTTGCATCTACATCACTATTAACTGTAACTTGACCAAATTGGATGACGCCTTGATGTAAGTTTTGACCATTAGGTGCTTTAGTTACTTCAGTTACTTCAATCTCAAAGTTCTCATTACCTACTGTTCCTTTATCAGCTACTTGCCCACCACTAACTGCATAAAATGGAGTTTCTTTTAAAATGAAATATACAGTTTCTCCTGGTTCAGCAGATTCAACTTTCTCTCCGTTATAAATTAAATCAGTTAACGTAGTCTGATAATCTGTAGTTTCATATCCGACAAATTTGCTTTCAGTGGTAATATTTTTAAGAACTTCACTCTGGATTTGCATTGATTGTGAACTTTGTCGAGCTTCTCTAGCTCGAGTACGTTGTTGATCCATTTCTTTTTCAAACGTTGCCATATCCACAGAGATGTTTTCTTGACTAGCTAATTCTTCTGTCAATTCAATTGGGAATCCATAAGTGTCGTATAATTTGAACGCATCTGAACCGTTAATTTCATTATTAGATGATTTAGCTTTAGCTAATAAATTATTCAAAATTGCTAAACCTTCTTGAAGTGTCTCATGGAAACGTTCTTCTTCTGATTTAATAACACGCTTAATAAAATCAGCTTTCTCTTTAACGTTTGGATAATATGGCTCCATTATCTCAGCAACGATGTCAACTAACTTATACATAAATGGTTCATTAATGTCGAGAGTTTGACTAAATCTGACTGCTCTACGTAGAAGTCGACGTAAAACGTAACCTCTTCCCTCATTCGCAGGTAAAGCGCCATCAGCAATTGCAAATGCAATTGTACGAATATGGTCTGCTATTACTTTAAAGGCAATATCATGTTCGTTGTTTACTAAATATTTTTTGTCAGCTACATTTTCTACTTCATGAATGATTGGCATAAATAAGTCTGTTTCATAATTTGTTCTTACGTTTTGAGAAACAGAGGCCATTCGTTCAAGTCCCATACCTGTATCAATATTTTTATTTGGTAATGGTGTATAAGTGTTGTCTTTATTATGGTTAAATTCACTAAATACTAAGTTCCAAACTTCTAAATATCTTTCATTTTCCCCACCTGGATACATCTCTTCTGATGGATCATCTTGGCCATATTCATCTCCACGATCATAGAAAATTTCAGTGTTAGGACCAGATGGACCCTCACCGATATCCCAGAAATTACCTTCTATTCTAATAATTCGACTTTCTTCTAATCCAATTTCATCATTCCAAATACGATAAGCTTCAATATCTTCAGGATGAATAGTTACATATAATTTTTCAGGTTCCATGCCCATCCATTTTTCACTAGTTAAAAATTCCCACGCAAAGTGGATTGCTTCTTTTTTGAAATAATCACCAATTGAAAAGTTACCAAGCATTTCGAAAAATGTATGATGTCGTGCAGTAAATCCGACATTTTCAATATCATTTGTTCTAATTGCTTTTTGAGAATTGACTATTCTAGGCTTTCTTGGTGTTTCTCTACCATCGAAATATTTCTTTAAAGTTGCTACACCTGAATTTATCCATAATAATGAATCGTCATCAATTGGCACTAAAGGGGCTGAAGGTTCAACCATATGACCTTTTTCGACGAAGAAATCAATATATTTTTGACGAATTTCACTAGCCTTTAAATTTTTCATTTCCGACACTCCTATATCAACATATTTTATCTAAAAAACACAAAAAACGTTCATCCTCAAAAAAGGGACGAACGTTTTCGCGGTACCACCCTAGTTATAAACAATCTATCTTTAAGCTGCAAAAATTATCGCTTGATAGAAAACATTTATCACTCAATTAAAATATAAAAATGACATGAAGTAGCGTTCAACAATATACATTGCACTTTTCACCAACCAGTACATCTCTATATAAGTTATAATTGCCTACTCATCTTCATGCGAACTTAAACTTATTTTAAGTATTTTCAAACTAAATGTCAACGCTCAGCAAAATCATAAGGAGAAACATCACCCATATTAATCATTGGATTGATTTGATATATCGTAGATTCACTTAAAATGATTTGATCATCTTTAGTATCAACGTCGTAAATTGTATCCATCGATTCTTCATCTTTATTCACAGAAGTATTTGAAATTGTTACATCACTTTCTTTATGGTCTATATCAAAATATGACAAGATTAGCTCTTGCAATTGTGTATGTCGTAATTGTCCTTGCGTATTTAAACCAATCTCAAATGCGGTTGAATCTCCAAGTAATACTAATGATTGTTTAGCACGTGTAAGTCCTGTATAAAGTATTGGTCGCTGTAACATTCTAAAATACTGCTTAACGATAGGCATAATTACAATTGGAAATTCAGACCCTTGTGATTTATGAATAGATGTGCAATAAGCATGCGTTAATTCTAATAAATCTTGACGAGTGAAAGTAATCTCGTTACCTTCGAAATCAACAACCATAACATCTTTATTTAAAGCATTTTCTTTAGCCCAAAATATACCAACGATTATTCCTATGTCACCATTGAAGATATTATCATTAGGACGATTAACTAACTGAAGAACCTTGTCACCTTTACGAAACTTTATATCACCAAATTCAATTTCTCGTGTATCTTGTGCCTTGGGGTTTAAAATATCTTGTAATACTTGATTTAATCTTTTAATACCTGCGTTACCTTTATACATAGGCGCCAAGACTTGAATATCACTCATATCATAACCCTTATTAACTGCACTTGAAACTACTTTTTCAACTACTGTAGGAATTTGATCGACATTACAACTTATAAAACTCCTATCATGATAACGCTTTGTAATATCTATTGGCTCACCGTGTTTCATACGATGCGCTAAATCGATGATACTTGAACCATCTTGTTGACGATAAACTTCAGTTAGATTAACTCGTGGTATTGCCTTCGAATCAATAAGATCTTTAAAGATTTGACCTGGTCCAACTGAAGGTAATTGATCTTCATCACCGACTAAAATAATTTGTGCATCTAGGGGAACTGCACTTAAAAATTGGTGAAACAACCATGTATCTACCATAGACATTTCGTCAATAATTATGAGCTTTGCTTTAATTTCATTATCTAGAATGTCTTCTGGTTGTGTTTCTTGATTCCATCCAATTAGACGATGAATTGTCATTGCTTCTAACCCTGTAGATTCTTGCAATCTTTTAGATGCTCTACCTGTTGGTGCTGCCAGGACAATAGGATAGTCATCTTCTTGATAGTCTGAGTAATTAAGAGAAAGACCATGTACCTCTGCATAAAGCTCAACGATTCCTTTGATTACTGTTGTTTTACCTGTACCAGGGCCACCGGTTAAAAGCATAATTTTAGAATTAATTGCAGTTTGTAAGGCCTCTTTTTGAGATGGTGCATAATGCACATTATTACTAGTCTCTATATCCCCTATATGTATCTGCAAATCAGATTGTTCTATTTCTTTTAGCTTATGTTTGTATGTTTTAATTCGATATAAATTTTGAACACTTTTGAGTTCGGAATAATAGAGACTAGGGATGGCGACTCGCTCATTATTTACAATAATTTTTTGTTCCTCATTTAATAATTCGAGAGTATTTTCAAGCTGTTTTGAATCGATGCTATCACTGGAATGAGCATCCATTAGCATGTCTAATGTCACTTCAATGGCATAATCTAGTGATAAATAGGTGTGACCTTGTTTTATACATTCTTCTTCTAACGTATATAATAATCCTGCTTTCAATCGTTCTGGATCATTAAAACTAATGCCATTATTTCTAGCTAATGTATCAGCTTTATTAAAACCAATTCCTTTAATATCATAAACAAGTTGATAAGGGTTATTTTCGAGCACGTTTAAAGTCTCGGATTGGTAAAATTGATAAATCGCCATTGATAATTTAGGTCCGAAGCCTAAATCATGTAATCGAATCATAATTTTTTCGGACTCTTGATTGGCGTTAATTTGATCAGCAATCTGCTTTTGTTTCTTTTTCGGTAAATTTAAAACCTTCTCTAAAACTGATGCGTCTGCCATAATATCATTTATCGCATTTTCACCAAGTGTATTTACAATATTTTGAGCAGTTTTTTTACCTATACCTTTGAATAAGTCACTTGATAAATATGTAATTATAGCATCCTTAGTTTGAGGAACCTCTTTTTCAAAAGTGTCAGCTTTCAATTGCTTGCCATAACGTGGGTGCTCTACCACTTGTCCTTTAAAAGTGTATACATCCCCTTCCACAATATTTGGAAAGAACCCTACAACTGTTGGTAAATTACCAAATGATTCATTAGTTTCAATTGTATCCACTTTAATGACTGTATAGAAATTATCTGTATTTTGAAATAAAATAGCATCTACAGTACCTTTAATCATTGAATAATCAAAAAGTGTAGGGTCAGACATATTACTCCTCCTCATTCTTTATAGCTTCAAACGTTTTCTTAGCATGTTGACTTAATAAGTGATTTGGATCTATAGATATAGCCTTGTCAAAATAAGACATAGCTAAATCAAGATCTTCAGTATCCATGTAAGTGGCTAAACCAAGATTATATAAAGCATCGACATGCTTTGAATCTATAGCTAAAACAATATTTAATTGATTTATAGCCTGGTTAAACATTTCTAGATGACATAGTGCCAGACCATATTGAAATTGAACTTCCGCATCTTGATTATTATCTAATTCTGCTGCAGTCATAAAGTAAGGTAAAGATTCTTTTGGAGCATCTAATTGGTTAAATGACATACCAATCATGTAATTAGTATCTATTTTATCCATATTGTATTTAGATGCCAATTGATATAGTTTAATAGCATCACGGTATTTACCTTGATCGTAATATAGATTGGCTAAATTGTAATACACTGCACCATTTTTATCATCTATCGTAATTGCTCGTTGAAAGAAACGCTCAGCCTTTTCAATTTCATTAATATCAGCTAATACTATTCCTGCATTGATATAATTTTCAATAGTATTCGGTTCTTCTTCTATGTTTTGAAATAAAGCTTTTAAAGCATCTTCAAGTTGACCCTTTTGAATCCACTCATAAATCGTATCTTGTTTCGTTATCATGATTCCACCCAATCCTAAAATTATCTTACGAGAAACGCAGTATTTTATAAAATAAAGATGTAGTAGTATTTGGGAGCAAGACATAAACAATATTTTTCGAAAATATATTTCCAGTCAATTACTGCCAATATATATTTGTAGCCTGAGGCATTGAATTATGTCCCAGGCTCTCAACAACTCCATCTTTTGTTTGTTTAATTAAACAACATAACTTAACTGACCTGTTGTTTTAAATACATCATCGATAGTTGCTCCACCTAGACAAACTTCCTCATCATAAAATACAACGGCTTGTCCCGGTGTGATAGCACGTACTGGTTCATCAAATGTAACGCGTAAAGCATTTTGACTTTCACGTTGAACAAACACCTTAGTATCTTTTTGACGATATCTAAATTTAGCAGTACATTCAAATCCGTTGTCTAAATCAACTGGATTAATGAAAGAAAAATCGGAAGCTATTAAATAATCACTATAGAGTGCATCATGATGGAAACCCTGTTCAACGTATAAAATATTGTCTTCTAAATTTTTACCTACAACGAACCATGGATCACCATCTCCACCGATACCAAGTCCATGTCTTTGACCAATAGTGTAATACATTAATCCACTATGCATTCCCATTTTTTCGCCATTCAACGTACGCATTTCTCCAGCTTGAGCTGGTAAATATTGTGATAAGAATGTTTTGAAATTACGCTCTCCAATAAAACAGATGCCTGTAGAGTCTTTCTTTTTAGCTGTAGCTAAATCTTGCTCTTCTGCTATTTTACGAACTTCTTTTTTATCAATATCTCCAATTGGAAACATAACTTTAGACAATTGTTGTTGAGATAGTTGATTTAAGAAATAAGTTTGATCTTTATTATTATCTACACCTCGTAACATTTCTACATGGCCATCATCATGACGACGTATTCTTGCGTAATGTCCTGTTGCTACGTAATCTGCGCCCAATTTAAGTGCATGCTCTAGAAAAGCTTTAAACTTAATTTCTTTGTTACACATTACATCTGGATTAGGTGTACGACCTTTTTTATATTCATCTAAGAAATAAGTAAAGACTTTATCCCAATATTCTTGTTCGAAATTAACAGCATAATATGGAATACCAATTTGATTACATACTGCGATAACGTCATTATAGTCTTCTGTTGCAGTACAAACACCATTCTCATCAGTGTCATCCCAGTTTTTCATGAATATTCCAATAACATCATACCCTTGCTCTTTTAGCACATGAGCTGTGACTGAACTGTCAACACCGCCAGACATACCTACAACTACACGTATATCTTTATTAGACACATTTATTCCTCCTTAAATTTATGATATATTTTGTGAATTTCAGCTACGATATATTTTATTTCTTGATCAGTTGTTAATTCATTAAAGCTAAATCTTACTGAGTGTTTAGCACGTTCTTCATCTTCATACATTGCTGCTAAAACATGAGAAGGTGTTGTTGAACCAGCTGTACATGCAGAACCTGAAGATACATAAATGTTAGCTAGATCTAAAAGTGTTAGCATAGTTTCCACGTCTATGAATGGGAAATATAAATTTAGAATATGTCCTGTTGTATCAACCATAGAACCATTTACCTCATAAGGAATCGCACGTTCTTGTAGGCTAACTAAGAATAATTCTTTTAATTGCATTAAATGTAAATTATTATTATCCCTATTCTTATGTGCTAATTCTAGTGCTTTTGTCAAACCAACAATTTGTGCTAAATTTTCTGTTCCTGCACGTCGTTTAGTTTCTTGTTCTCCTCCTAGTTGAGAGTACTCAATTGGGGTTTTATCTCTAACTAATAAGACACCTACACCTTTTGGACCGCCGAATTTATGTGCTGTCAAACTTAAAGTATCCATTTTAAAATCTTCAAAATTAACATCTAAATGTCCGATTGCTTGAACTGCATCTACATGCAATAATGCGTTTGACTCGCTAACAATATCTTCTATATCATACATAGGTTCAACAGTTCCAACTTCATTATTAACAAACATTATTGAAACTAAAATAGTGTCATTCGTTAATGCTTCTTTAAGTTGATCTAAATCTATTGCACCTGTATCATCTACATCTAAATAAGTGACATCATAGCCTTCTTTTTCCAATTGTTCAAACACGTGTAGGACAGAATGATGCTCAATTTTAGTTGTAATAATGTGATTTCCAAGATGTTCATTTGCGTAAACTAATCCTTTAATGGCTGTATTATTTGATTCAGTTGCGCCACTTGTAAAAATAACTTCGCTAGGCTTAGCATTCAATAATTTAGCAACTGTTCTTCTTGATTCATCTAGATAACGACGTGCATCTCTACCTATAGAATGAATAGACGATGGATTACCAAAATGTGATTTATAAATTGTCATCATCTCTTCAATTACTTCTGGTTTGACAGGTGTAGTTGCAGCATAATCTGCATATACTTCCATTTTTAAGTACACTCCTCACAATATTATCAATGTTCCTATAATAGCACCTGTATAGAATTTTTTCTATATAATTGTTCATAAACATAAATTTTTCCATTATTTATATTTTAACACTCAACCACTTTAAAAATTAACCCCACATTAACTTATAAATATTTTTAAATGTACTTTTAATTAAAGTATCAATATTTTTTCACTAACATTATCGATTATGAGCATTTCAATATAAATTAAACTACATATCTTGTTAAACTGAACCATATTAATTTTATATGAGGAGATGAAAACTGTGGGTAATCTAAAGGTATCTGCGTTAAATTTAGTTCCAATAAGAGAAGGTCAGAGTGATAAACAAGCAATTGAGGATATGATCAGTTTAGCTCAAAAGTTAGATTCACTTAATTATGAAAGATACTGGATTGCAGAACACCATAACGCACCAAATTTAGTAAGTTCAGCAACTTCTCTATTGATTCAACATACACTTGAACATACGAAACGTATTAAAGTTGGATCTGGAGGGATTATGTTACCAAACCATGCTCCTCTAATAGTTGCGGAGCAATTTGGAACAATGGAAACACTTTTCCCAAACAGAGTTAATCTAGGTTTAGGTAGAGCCCCAGGGACTGATATGATGACAGCTAGCGCATTGAGACGTGACCAGCATAATGGCGTCTATGAGTTTCCTGAAGAAGTTGAACAATTACAAACTTATTTTGGACCTGGAAATAAACAAGCTTATGTAAGAGCTTATCCTGCTGTTGGTAAAAATGTACCTTTATATATTCTTGGATCATCTACTGATTCAGCTCATTTAGCTGCACGTAAGGGATTACCTTATGTCTTTGCAGGACATTTTGCACCTCAGCAAATGAAAGAGGCAATTCAAATATATAAAGAACTATTTGAACCTTCTGACGTATTAGATAAGCCTTATATGATTGTATGCTTGAATGCGATTGTAGCTGAAAGTGATGAAGAAGCTGAATACTTAGCAAGCACTTTAGCTCAAGTATTTATTGGTATTGCTCGTGGTAGAATGCAACCAGTACAGCCACCTACAAATGACTTACAAGCTCTTCTAACACCTAGAGAATTTGAAATGGCTAAACAAAGATTTAATGATTCGCTAATAGGTTCAGAGGAAACAGTTAAAGAGAAGTTAGAAGCATTTATTGAAGAATATGGTGAAATTGATGAACTCATGGGAATTAGCTATATTTATGATCAAGAAAAGCAATTTGAATCATTCACTCGTTTACAGAATATTATTGAAAAATTGAATCAATAATCAATATTAAAATTTAATATTGATTGATAGTGAGAGAATTAAGGCATAATTTGGAGTGGGATATTATTTAATCTCACTCCTTTTATGTGCTTATAAACATTTAGCTATTAGTGCTAAAACAACATATAGTTTAATATAAATGTTTTGAATTACTTAAATTGTAAATACTTCTTTTGATATAAAAAAGCGATAACATTAAATGTTATCGCTTGAAAACTAATTATTTATCATCTTTTTTGTCATCATTGTTTTTCTCAGTATATTCATTGATTTTGTCTTTAGCTTTATCAACTTGTTCGTTATCGCTATTTTTAAATTTATCTGCTGCATCTTTCGCTTTATCCATGAATCCCATAATGAAATTCTCCTTTCAAATTTAAGAATATTTTTTCGATCAAGTATCATGTTAATTCTGAGATACAAAATAAAGAATGTACCTTACTGTTGCAATTATTATTTACCACACACAATTTTATATAAACATATTTTTAAAATTAAATATAAAACATGTAACCATCAAGTTTATCATCAGTTTCGACATAGTCTGCTAGATATTTTAAAGTAGTATTATCTAATACTTCTCTAACAGCATCTCTCATTCTTAACCATAACTGTTTTTGAGCAGGTGGTTCTGATTCAATACTTTCGACTATCGTTATAGGACCTTCTAGTAAACGAATAATATCGCCTGCTTTAATTTCGTCAGCTGGTACTCTAAGTTGATAACCACCTTTGGCACCACGAACACTTCGAATTAAACCAGCATTTCTTAAAGGGCCAACTAATTGTTCGAGATATAAATCACTCAAACTGTTTTCTTCAGCAATTGACTTTAAAGATACGCATCCTTGCCCTTCTCTTTTAGCAAGGGAAATCATTAAAGTTAAGCCGTATCTCCCTTTCGTTGATATTTTCATAACATTACCTCACTTAATTCGAATAATATATAATACCATTCTAGCATTTTTTCAGTTAAGATAGTATTAGAAAGGTGTGAAAATAGTGACTACAGAACCTTTAGCTTCAAGAATGAGACCTACTAACATTGACGAAATCATTTCGCAGCAACATTTAGTAGGACCTAGAGGTATTATTAGACGAATGGTTGAAACCAAAAGATTATCATCAATGATATTTTATGGGCCACCAGGCATTGGTAAAACAAGTATTGCGAAAGCAATTTCTGGTAGCACTGATTATAAATTTAGACAATTAAATGCAGTTACAAATTCAAAAAAAGATATGCAAATGGTAGTCGAAGAAGCCAAAATGTCTGGTCAAGTCATTCTTTTATTAGATGAAATTCACCGGTTAGATAAAGCTAAACAAGATTTCTTATTACCACATTTAGAAAATGGTAAAATCGTCCTAATTGGTGCAACAACTTCAAATCCATATCATGCAATCAATCCAGCTATTCGCTCTAGAGCTCAAATATTCGAACTGTATTCATTGGATCATGATGATGTGCGACTCGCAATTAATAGAGCATTAAATGATTCTGAACGTGGCTTAGCTAATTATCATCCCAAAGTAGATGAAGATGCATTAGAGTACTTTGCTACGCAAAGTCAAGGAGATGTTAGAAGTGCTTTAAATGCTCTTGAATTGGCTGTTTTAAGTGCTTCAGTTGAAAATGAAATTAGACATATTACTCTTCAAGATGCTAAAGATTGTTTGCAAAAAGGTGCTTTCGTAAGCGATAAAGATGGAGATATGCACTACGATGTTATGAGTGCTTTTCAAAAGTCAATAAGAGGTAGTGATGTAAACGCTGCATTACACTATTTAGCAAGATTAATTGAAGCTGGCGATTTACCGACTATTGTAAGACGCTTATTAGTCATTAGTTATGAAGATGTAGGGTTAGCTTCACCTAATGCGGGACAACGTACGCTTGCAGCCATTCAATCGGCAGAGCGACTGGGGTTTCCGGAAGCGAGAATTCCTCTTAGCCAAGCTGTAATTGAGCTTTCATTATCACCTAAATCCAACTCAGCGATCACTGCGATTGACAGTGCACTTAGTGACATACGTAAAGGTAATATTGGCCAAATTCCTGACCATTTACGAGATGGACATTATGCTGGAGCTAAAGATTTAGGTCGTGCCATAGGTTATAAGTACCCTCATAACTATGAAAATGGACACGTCATTCAACAATACTTGCCAGATAAACTCAAAAATAAAATTTATTATGAACCTAAATCAACATCAAAAAGTGAACAACAATTTAAAACTATTTATGATAATTTAAGAAACAAAAACTAAAAAAGACTATGAATCAATTAGCCATTATAAATGACTTTTAAATTTGATTCATAGTCTATTATTTAAATATTTCCTTTATCCTTAATACGGCGTACAGGTATATTTTTTAAAATGTCATTTACTACGTAACTCGCACAGATTAATCCTACTGTACTTGGTACAAATGCATTTGATGATGGAGGCATTTGCCCTTTACGATTAATGGCGTTTTCATCTCCAACGGTTGCTTTTACATCTTCACGAATTACAATAGGGCTTTCATCTGAAAACACGACAGGTACACCTTTTTTTATACCTTGACGTTTTAATTTATTACGGATAATTTTAGCCATAGGGTCCATATAAGTTTTAGAAATATCTGCTATTTTAAATCGTGTAGGATCAGTTTTATTAGCTGCCCCCATACTTGAAATCATCTTAATTCCTCGTTCTAAACACTCTTTCATCAGATGAACTTTATATATTATAGTATCACTTGCATCGATAAAGTAATCAATATCATAATTATTAAATAAATCCTTATATGTCTCCTCAGTATAAAACATGTGAAGTGGTGTTACTTTACAATCAGGGTTAATAAGTTTAATACGTTCTTCCATCAAAGTGACCTTACTTTGTCCGATAGTTGTAGTGAGTGCATGTATTTGACGATTGACATTTGTAATATCTACGTCATCTTTATCGATTAAAATAATATGACCAATATTGGTTCTAGCTAATGCTTCAGCAGCAAATGAACCAACACCACCTACCCCAAGAACTGCAACTGTTTTTTCTTTTAATAGATCTAAGCCCTCTTGTCCATATGCTAATTCGTTTCTTGAAAATTGATGTTTCATTTTAAACTCCTTTATAAAAACAATACGATAACTATATGTTAACAGAAAAAGACAAATAAAAATACGCAAGACATAAAGCCTTGCGTACCGGTAGAGTCCGTGATTGCCGTAGTTATAAAAAGCTTGATCATTCGGCCTGCTATATACAGGTGGGTGCCCTGTTTCTTGTTTTGCAAGTCCTCCAATTGAGGCGTGTGCGCTGCAAGAAAACCTATTGGGCTCCCTGATCAAAAAGTGTTAGGCCCAAATAAAAAGCAAACGTACGAACAATACAGATGACTACCTTATGTTTATATATTACCACAGAGGTTTAATTAAAGAAATCCTTATGAACTAGATAGGAATGTATATTTTGTGAAGCAGAATTTTAATAATATTGAGTTTACATAATATTATTATAGTTTTTATCAGCTAAATATAGTTCTACAAAAAAACGAAAAAACGCTAAATAAAAGTCACCAAAATCCATTGTGATTTTGATGACTAATGTATTTATATCATTTTATATGTTAAATCTAATGACGAATACGTAAAGAAAGCTCTTCTAATTGTTTGTCTGAGACTTCACCTGGTGCATCTGTAAGCAAGCAAGTCGCTGAAGCTGTTTTAGGGAATGCAATTGTATCACGTAAGTTTGTACGATTAGTTAATAGCATTACTAAACGGTCTAAGCCTAGTGCAATACCGCCATGTGGTGGTGCACCATATTTAAATGCATCTAACAAGAATCCAAATTGTTCTCTAGCTTGTTCTTTTGTAAATCCTAATACTTCAAACATTTTTTCTTGTAATTCACCGTCTGCAATTCTGATTGATCCCCCACCTAATTCATAACCGTTTAAAACGATGTCATAAGCATTCGCTTGTGCATTTTGAGGTTCTGAATCTAATTTACTAATATCCTCTTGTTTAGGTGAAGTAAATGGATGGTGTGCAGCTACATAACGTTTAGCATCTTCATCATACTCTAATAACGGCCAATCTGTTACCCATAAGAAATTAAGTTTATTTTCATCGATTAAACCTAATTCTTTGGCAATTTTAATACGTAAAGCACCTAAACTTTGAGCTACTACATTTGGTTTATCAGCGACAAACATTACTAAGTCTCCTGATTCAGCTTGTGTAAGATCTTTTAAAGTCGCAACATTTGAATCTTCAAAGAAACGAGCGATTGGACCACTCAATCCATCATCAACAACTTTTACCCATGCAAGACCCTTAGCACCATAAATATTTACGAATTCTGTTAATGCGTCCATATCTTTACGAGTATAATTGTCGGCTGCACCTTTAGCTACAATGGCTTTTACTTCTCCATTATTTTCTACAGTATCTTTAAATACTTTAAAGTCCATTTCACGACCTAACTGTGATACATCTTTAAGTTCCATATCAAAACGAGTATCAGGTTTATCTGAACCATAGCGTCTCATCGCTTCTTCATAAGTCATTCTAGGGAAAGGACCTGATACGTCAATGCCTTTAACATCTTTAACAACTATTCGTAACATTTCTTCACCCATTTGAATCACATCTTCTTGATCAACGAAACTCATTTCAATATCGACTTGAGTGAATTCAGGTTGACGATCTGCACGTAAGTCTTCATCGCGGAAACATTTAACAATTTGATAATATTTGTCAAAACCACTAATCATTAATAATTGTTTAAATAATTGAGGTGATTGTGGTAATGCATAAAATTCTCCTTCATGAACTCGAGAAGGTACTAAATAATCTCTGGCACCTTCTGGCGTAGATTTAGTTAAAACAGGAGTTTCAATATCGAAGAAACCATTGTTATCTAAATATTCACGAATAGAGCGTGTTGTTTGATGTCTCATTTTGAATGTTTGTGCCAACTCTGGACGTCTTAAATCTAAATAACGGTATTTTAAACGGATGTTTTCATCAACATTTTGATTTTCCTCATTAATAGAAAATGGTGGTGTTTCTGATTTATTGATAATTGTTATATTAGAAACTTGAACTTCTACTTGACCAGTTTTAATTTTAGGATTCACAGTATCTGGATCTCTCTTTGTTACTGTTCCCTCAACTTCAACTACATATTCAGATCTTACTGTTTCAGCTACACTTAAAGCTTCTTCAGAAAAATCAGGGTTAAAGACGATTTGCACGATACCTTCTCTGTCACGTAAATCCACAAAGATTAAACCACCTAAGTCACGACGATTATGAACCCAACCTTTTAAAGTAACTTTTTGGTTTAAAAGTTCTTCTGTAACTAAACCACAATACGTTGTTCTTTTACTCATTTATATTCTCCTTTTTATTAATTATTTTTTTCTTGAAAATAATTTACTAAGTTATTTAAGTTAATAGTTTCTGTTTCACCTGTTGACATGTCTTTGACGTCAATCACTTCATTTTCAAGTTCTTGATCACCGATAACAACAGTATATTGAGCATTCAAGCGATCAGCTTGTTTCATTTGGCCTTTAACTTTACGTTGTAAATAATCTTTGTCGGCTTTTATACCCGATTTTCTGAGTTGATTTAAAAGCTTAACGCTATATCGTTCAGCTTCTTCTCCCATAGTAACGATAAAAAGATCAAACGTATCCTCGACGTCCAAATCAATTCCTTCTTCTTCAAGCGCCAATAACAATCTTTCAATACTTAAAGCGAAACCAATACCCGTTTGATTTGGTCCATCTAATAATTCAAGCAGTCCATTATATCGACCACCACCACATAAGGTAGTTATTGCACCATCATAATTAGGATTATCCATCATTAATTCAAAAGCAGTGTGTGTGTAATAATCAAGACCACGTACAAGGTTAGGATCTTCAACATATGAAATACCTAAATCATCTAAGTGAGTCTTCACTTCATTAAAGTAAGCTTTTGAATCGTCATTTAAGTAATCAGTAATTCTTGGCGCATTTTTAACCGCTTCTTTATCTCTATCAATTTTGCAATCTAGTATTCTCATTGGATTTGTGTGTAATCTTGATTTACAATCATCACAAAATGTATCTATCACTGGCTCAAAATGACGTATTAGTGCCTCATTATATTCTTTACGTGAATCAGCATCACCAATACTATTGATAACTAATTTTAAATGTTTAAGGCCAAATGATTCATAGATATGCATCACCATAGCTAGAACTTCAGCATCCATGCTTGGATTTTCAGCACCAATCGCTTCAACGCCGAATTGAGTGAATTGACGGTATCGCCCTTTTTGTTTACGTTCATATCTGAACATTGGCCCATTATAATATAATTTAACAGGCTGATTTGGAATACCTTGCATTTTATTCTCAATGTATGAACGTACAACAGCTGCTGTTCCTTCTGGTCTTAGAGTTATGCTTCTGTCACCTTTATCTTTAAAAGTGTACATTTCTTTTTGTACGACATCTGTAGAGTCACCCACGCCACGTGCAAATAAATCTGTACTTTCAAATATAGGCGTGCGAATTTCTTTATAATTATATAATTTCATTAATTCATCAAGTTGATTTTCAATGTAACGCCATTTACTAGAATCTTCAGGTAAGATATCTTGTGTACCTCTAGGAATTCTAATCACACAATCACTCCTTCTTTGTATTTTACAAACTCCCTTTAATAAAAAAAGTCCCTTATATAGCATTTCTGCTATACAAGGGACGAATTGCCGTGTTGCCACCCTAATTGTAATTAAATTCATTAGTAAAACTTAATTACCACTCAAAACGTGTAACGTACGTAAAACGGCTTAATCTATTAAAGCACCTGTTCTTGTGTTCAAAGTATAATAAATTACTCAGTATAATCTTCCAGCCATGGATTATATCTCTTCACAATATCAATTATTGCTACCTCTTTCATTTATACTTTCAAGAATCATAACGGTATTATATATAAAGTTCACTAATTATAATAACGAGTTTATGCATAGTTTGCAAGCTTTAAGAGGCAAAATATTGTTTTAAACCATCCACTACAGCTTCTTCTACAACTTGTCGATGGATTTGATCTCGTATCATTACCTCATCTGTTGGATTACTTATATATCCTAATTCTAATAACACGGCTGGCTTATTGGTTTGTCTGAGTACTTGGAAGTTCTCTTGTCGAGTTCCTCTATTAGACAACATGGCTTTCTTTTGTATGTTTGTATTTAACGTTTCAGCTAAAGCTTCTTGATTATTTTTATACCAATAAACAGTTGCACCATTAGCATTAGGACTATCAAGAGAATCATTATGTATACTTATGTATGCGTCACCATTAAGTTTTCTATCATCTAAGCTAACATATGTATCATCAGAACGTGTTAATTTAACTGTTGCCCCCGCTTTTTCAAGAGCACGTCTCAGTTCTTTAGCTGTTTTTAAAGTATAGTTCTTCTCCAAACTCTTTTTTGAAGTATTACTGGATGCACCCTGGTCATTGCCTCCATGGCCAGGATCTAAGACAATGACCTTATTTTTCAAAGGGTTTACTTTTTTATTCGCATCCGCTTCAATATTTAAGCTTGTATGCCATCCAGCTATCCAACCTTTTTCAGAACCATCTCTGCTTTCAACTTCTATCCATTTACCTGATTTACTCAATCTAGTAAACGTATCACCTTTTTCGACTTGATAAATCACGGGATAAGCAGCATTTGGACCAGTTCGTAACTCAGCATTCTCTGAAACTGTAATCCTATTACTCCCTTGATCACTATGATTCATTAGCATAAATAATAATATTAAAAATAATATAAAAGCACCTACAACAATCAATGTTGTCAGATTTTTAAGGTCATGTTTAGATAACCATGCATCTATTTTGTTCATATTATTTTGCCATCCTGACTTTCATAAATAATAGTAACTGGACCATCATTGATAATTTCAACTTCCATATCAGTACCAAATTCACCTGTTTTCACTTCAACGTCATAAGCTTTTAAAGCAGTGTTAAATTTTTCATATAACACATTGGCTTCTTCAGGATTTTTTGAATTTGAAAATCCTGGTCTATTACCTTTTCGTACATCAGCATATAAAGTAAATTGTGAGATAGATAAAATTTGACCTTCAACTTGTTGGATATTTAAATTAAGTTTGCCATTCTCATCTTCAAACAAACGAGCGTTAATAATCTTTTTAGCAACTGCATCTATATCTGCTTCCGTTGTATCTTTACCTATTCCGACTAAAAGACAGAAACCCTTGTCGATTTCATTGTGAATGCTGTTATTTGTAACTGCTGCTTTTTTTACTCTTTGTACAACTACTTTCATATTAATAGCACCTCATTAATTCCAAACTCTTGACACTGTATATACATCACTTAATTGTTTTAGTTTTTCAACTACACTGAATACATCATTAACATTACGCACCATAACACTAATAGTGATAATTGCATTCTTATCAGTATCAGACCGTCCATTGATTTTAATAATACTTCCAACTGTAGAGTTAACTGCTTGTATTACTTCATTTAATAAACCATTACGATCATATGCACTAACTTCTAAATCTACTTGGTATCGTTGAGTAGAATCTTTAGATTTAACCCACTCAACTGCTATTAATCGTTCTGTTTCATTTTTAACATTTGGACAATCTGTACGGTGCACTTTTATACCATGTCCTTTAGTGATATATCCTACAATATCATCTCCAGGGATTGGATTACAACATTTTGAAAGCTTTATCAATACATTCTCTATACCTTCGACATAGACACCACTATCAGTGATGATATCATCTTTAATCGGAAGCGATTTAATAACTTCCTGTGCCTCGTTTAGCGCTTTTTGTTTATCTTGTATACGTTGTCTTTCGGTCAATTTATTAACAACCTGTAATGCCGTTACACCACCAAATCCAACTGCTGCAAATAGGTCATCATCATTAGCAAAATTGTATTTCTCATTAACAACTTCTATATTTTTATCAGTTAAAATATCATCTACTCTAAAGCCTTGTTCTTTAATTTCTGCTTCGACCATAAACTTACCTTTTTCAATGTTTGATGAACGATCTTGTTTTTTAAAGAAACCTTTAATTTTACTTTTAGCACTTGATGATTTAACTATCTTAAGCCAATCTCTACTAGGTCCATAAGAGTGCTTACTTGTACGAATTTCAATAATATCTCCGGTTTGAAGAACATAATCAATAGGAACAATTTTACCATTAACTTTTGCACCAATCATCTTATTTCCGACTTCACTATGAATTGCATAAGCGAAATCTATTGGAACCGCACCATAAGGCAATTCAATAACATCACTTGCAGGTGTGAAAGCGTAAACTTTATCACTTTGTAAATCATATTTCAGTGATTCCATAAATTCTTGTGCGTCAGATGATGTATGATCAGCTTCAGCTAATTCTTTTAACCAATTTAATTTATTTTGAAAATCTTGGTTCTTTTCATTAACTGTTTTTCCTTCTTTATATGCCCAATGAGCTGCAACACCATGTTCAGCTATTTCATGCATTTCATACGTTCTAATTTGTATTTCTAAAGGGTCTCCATTAGGACCAACGACAGTTGTATGGAGAGATTGATACATGTTCTGTTTAGGCATGGCAATATAATCTTTAAATCTTCCAGGCATTGGTTTCCATAATGTATGGACTAATCCTAAAATTGCATAACAATCATTAATAGAATTTACAATTACACGAATAGCTAATAAATCGAATATTTGATCAAACTGCTTTTTCTGCTTCATCATTTTACGGTATATGCTATAAATATGTTTAGGTCTACCGCTAATTTCTCCAGTGATGTCCATTTTAATCATTTCTGTTTGAATTTTATCTATTGCATTAGCGATATAAGCTTCTCGTTCACTACGCTTTTTCTTCATTAAATTGACAATACGGAAATACTGAACACTGTCTATATATCTAAGCGCAGTATCTTCTAATTCCCATTTAATCGTATTAATACCTAACCTATGTGCTAATGGTGCATAAATTTCTAGTGTCTCTTTAGAGATACGCACTTGTTTTTCTCTAGCCATAGCTTTTAGTGTTCTCATGTTATGTAATCTATCGGCTAATTTGACAAGTATCACTCGAACATCTTTTGCAATTGCAATAAATAATTTACGATGATTTTCTGCTTGTTGTTCTTCTTTAGAGCGGTATTTTACCTTTTTAAGTTTAGTAACACCATCAACAATTCGAGCTATTTCTTCATTAAACATATCTTTAACATCATCAAATGTGTATGGCGTATCTTCAATAACGTCATGCAGAAAACCTGCCACTATCGTTGGACCATCTAAACGCATTTCTGTTAATATGCCCGCTACCTGAATAGGATGCATAATATATGGAAGACCATTTTTACGGAACTGTCCTTGATGGGCTTCATAAGCTATATGGTAACTTTTTAGGACATATTGATAATCATCAGTTGATAAATATGATTTAGCTTTATTTAGCACCTCATCAGCGCTATATGGATACTCGTTATTCAATATATGACACCCCAACTCATTTGTATTTCAAATACTCAACTCATATTCGAATTTTTGAAAATTAAGAAAACATACATTGTCCTTCATTAATCCGAGTATATCATCTATTTAGATATAGAAATGCGAGTATTACTTTAATTTTATCAAATGTTAAAAGAACTACAAAAGCCTTAACATTTTTATAAATAATAGTTCTATGATACTACAAGTTTTTAAATAAATAAATGGTGTTACGCTGAAATCAAATCAAGTATACAATTTAACGAAAAAATGGGAATGAGATAGAATCCCTATACGAATTCATTATCTCATTCCCAAAAGTTGTTAGAAATAAAAAAACATAGTACTATGTCTTTTAATTCTAGTCATCTATTCATCATATGAAATTAAACTCATGACATCATAATCTTTAATTTTTTCAATACCGTTTAAATATTTAAGTTCAATTATAAATGCAATACCTACGACGATTCCTCCTAGTTTTTCAACTAGTTTAATTGCCGCCTCTATAGTACCTCCAGTAGCTAATAAGTCATCAGTTATAAGAACACGTTGTCCTGGTTTAATTGCATCATTGTGCATTGTAAGAACATTTGTACCATATTCTAAGTCATATTCATATCGGATAACTTCACGGGGTAATTTACCCTCTTTTCTCACGGGCGCAAAACCAATACCCATTGAATAAGCTACAGGGCACCCAATTATAAATCCTCTTGCTTCAGGACCTACAACTATATCAACGTCTCTCTCCTTAGCATATTTAACAATTTGATCGGTAGCATAACCATAAGCTTCCCCGTTATCCATAATTGTTGTTATATCTTTAAAACTAACTCCCGGTTTAGGCCAATCTTGCACTTCCGAAACATATTGCTTTAAATCCATATATCTATTTCCTCCTATTTACTAACCCTTCTGTGATTTGATCCAAGTTTTTAATTGCGTAAAATCATCATAAAGTAAAAGTTTCTCAACTTCCATTCTGGATTGTCTTAATTGATAAACACGACTTGTTTCAATATTTTGTTTGTTAGCATTATCTACAATTTTAATTATACCATTTTCTTCTGTTACAAAACCTAACTCATAAAATACTTTAAGCATAAATTTTAAAATATTAGGTTTAACATTCAAATGTTGACACAGTAACATACCCTCTTGTTCAAGATTGGTTTCTTTTTTGGTCATTAGCGCTTTGAAACAGCTTTTAAATTGATTTGACGTGGGCATACCATCAAAATATATACTCTGCTGATGTTGCAATACTAAATAGAGTTGTGAATAATTTAAGTTTTTGAGACTATCTTTAAGACTGTCTAAATCATTTGGCAAGTCTCTTAAAATTACTACTTCGTGTTCTTGATCGATTTTATCACCATAATAATAGTAATTATGATTCAATTTTTCTTTTTTAGGGTGTATTAAAAAAGCAACTCTAGTATCGTTTGGGTCTATATTTAATTGTTTACGTTTACTTCGGTAATCTAATATTTGTTCATTATTCGTTGCTATATCTTGAATAATAAACTGTGGTGATTGATTTCCGTTCCATTCATTGATTTGTAAATTTCCTAGTAGATTTATTGGTTGACCAGGTTCAATTTGAGTTGCTAACTGACCATTTTTCCAATATAGGCTTTGTAATTGTAACTGACCGGTTACTAATTTCAAATGGTTTTTATCTTTTCCAATTGCTCTAACATCAACGACTTCATTATCATCAATTTCCAATAATGGTTTTTCAAAGTCTGTGCCAAATGGACTTAGTCTTTGTATATCACGAATGTTATTTATTGAAATATCATTCTCTTCTAATTTAACTGATACATGTTTCGTCGGTTCTAGTGACGTATGTTCTGATAATTTAAACATCCAGTCATTTAATCCTTGCTCTAATGCTTCAATATAATCTATTTCCATAGTCATACCCGCAGCCATATGATGACCACCAAACTTAGAAATTAAATCTTGATGTGCACTCAAAATTTCAAACATTGAAACTTGTTCTATACTACGAGCTGATCCTTTAGCATGATTTTGTTCTAAATCAATATTCAAAATTAAGGTAGGTAATGCATATGTCTCAACAATTTTAGATGCTACTATACCTAAGACACCTTCATGCCAATTTTCTTTAGCTAATAGTAAAAATTGATTGCCATTATTCACTTTTTCTTCAGCAATGGCTAGTGCCTCATCAGTTATCTGAGCTACTATTTCTTTACGTTCAACATTAAAATGTTCTACTTGTTCGGCAAGAAATTCAGCCTCTTCTTCATCTTCGGTCATTAATAACTCAGCAGCTAATGATGCATCCTCTAATCTACCAACGGCATTAAGTCGCGGCCCTATAATAAAACCTACAGTTTCTTCGTTAATCGTGTCATTATAACCAGCTTGGTTAAGTAATGCTTTAATTTGAATCGGGCAGTTTTGATTTAAAAATGATAAACCTTGTTTTACTATAGAGCGGTTTTCATCTGTCATTGACACTAAATCTGCTATAGTACCAATCGCAGCTAAACTTACAAAATAATTAGGAGGATTTTCTAATAAAACTTGAGATAATTTGTAAGCTACACCAGCACCACATAAAAAGTGAAATGGGTATTCATACTCTGGATGCATTGGATGTACGATGGCATACGCTTCAGGCAAAGTACGTCCAATTTCATGATGATCAGTTACTATGACATCAACTCCTAGCTTTTGTACCATTTCAATCTCTTTATGACCTTGTATGCCATTATCGACAGTTATGATGAGAGACACGCCTTCATCATAGGCATTTCTAAATGCAAGTTCATTTGGTCCATAACCTTCTGAAAATCGATTAGGAATATACCAACCCACTTCAGCACCTAATGTCTGCAATGTATTAACTAATATAGTTGTAGAAGTGACACCATCGGCATCATAATCACCATATACCAATATACGCTCATTTTTATCAATTGCTTCATTGATTCGAGTCACCGCTTTTTCCATATCACTTAATAGCCATGGATTGTGGTTAATGATGGTTTCATCTAATAAGGCTTTAATTGACTCATCATCAGTTATCGATTTACTTTCAAGTAGTTTTTTTATAATCGGTGTTAATTGATATTTTTTTATTAAAGTTTCATTTATGTATTCTGTTGGAGGTTCATAGAGCCAGTTATATTTAGATTTAATCATGTAATTATCCTCCCTTTTTCCAAAGGCCATTATACCGAAAATTCAACTAAATAAAAAGTAAACAACGTTAAGTTGATAAAACTATTAATGATATTAGAAAAAGAGTAGAACATTGAATGCAATGTCCTACTCCCTAATAATTTATACTAAAATCTTTTCATCATTTGATTTTTTCTCTTTGTATACCGTTAATTTACCATTATCTGCTTTTTTAAGTTGTCGTTTCTTCATTATACCCCATAAAGGTACAGCGATAAATACTGAAGAGAATACACCAGATACTAATCCAATTAATAATGCTAATGAGAAATTGAATAAGCTTGATGCCCCAAATATTAAAATCGCAACTACGACAACAATTACTGTTAAAACAGTATTAACGGAACGAGTCATTGTTTGACGGATAGAGCGATTAACGATGTCATCGATTTGCTCTGGTTTGGTAATGACTTTAATTTTATGCAGATTTTCCCTTACACGGTCAAATGTTACAATCGTATCATTAATTGAATAACCTACGATAGTTAGTACTGCTGCAATAAATGTAATATCAACTTCCAAACGAAGTAAGCTGAATAATGCAACAATCATAAAGACGTCATGCAGTAATGCTAATACTGATGATAGACCCATTCTCCATTCGAATCTTAGTGAAACATAGATAATAATACCTATTGCCGCATAGATAAGAGCCTTCATAGCGTTTTTAGCTAATTCTTGTCCAATCATTGGTGATACTGTATTTACAGTTGGTTTATGACCGTATTCATTGTTCACTTTTTTGTTAAGTTCTACAACTTCATTTTTAGATAAATCTTTCTTAAATTGCACAGTTGCTTGTTTATTGTCACTACCATTAATTTGAACTTGATCTGGAGTTAATCCCATGTCTTTCATCGTACGTTCAACTTTAGGTTGAGATAATTTTGTATCAGAGTCGATATCAACACGCGTACCTGCAGAGAAATCAATACCTAAGTTTAATTTGAATATACTTAAAATCACAATACCAACAATCAAAATCAGAATACTGAATCCGATTAATGGTTTGGCTAATTTAACAAAATCCCACTTTTCATATGAAGTTTTAAGATCATGAACATCTACACCTTCATTAATATCATGTCGATTTTTCTTACTAAATCCAAATAGCCAGAATTTCTTCTTAAAGTAATTAGATGATACAAGTAATGATAATAAACCTCTTGATAAAAATACAGCTGTTACAAATATCATAAGAATACCTAAGAGTAACATTGTCGCAAAACCTTTTACTGAACTTTCACCGAAGAAGAATAATACACCCGCAGCAATAACTGTAGTTAAGTTCGAGTCAAATATCGTTAAGAAAGAACTCTTGTTTGCTTTAGAGTAGGCTTGTTTTAACGTCCTACCAATTCGCAATTCATCTTTGATCCTTTCATACATAATTATGTTCGCATCTACAGCCATACCTACACCTAGTACGAGAGCTGCTAATCCTGGTAATGTAAGAACACCAGAAATGAAATTAAATGCTACTAAAGTAAGATAAATATAAACAGTTAAAGCGATGATAGCAACTAAACCAGGTAGTCTATAGAAACCGACCATAAATAGATATATAATTGCTACACCTATCGCTGATGCAAATATTGTTTTATCAAGTGCATCTTGACCAAACTGTGCACCTACTGAATTAGAATAAATTTCTTTTAAATCAACAGGTAGTGAACCAGCATTTAGTAATTCTGCAATTTGTTTAGCTCTTTCCACACCTTGTTGACCATGGAATCCACCTGAAATTTCAACACTATCAGAATTAATAGGTTGATCTACTGAAGCAGCTGAAACGTATTTACGTTTATCTTCAGGTTTTTCTAACTCTTTATGGTAGCTATCTCCTTTTTTATAATCAAGCCATACTACCATCATATTTTCTTGTTTTTTCGAAATTTCTTCTGTTACTTTTTTAAATTTAGCACGATCTTTTAATTTAAATGTAACAGCTGGTTCATTAGTACCTTGCTTAAATTCTTGTTTAGCTGAACCTTGTACAATATCTTTACCAGTTAATTTAACTTTATCATTGGCATCACGAATAGTTAAATTAGCTTGCGAAGATAATATTTTACGAGCTTCATCTGGATCTTTAACACCTGCTAATTGAACTCTAATTCTGTCTGGATCCTCAACTTGAATATGAGGTTCAGAAACACCGAGAACATTGACACGATTTTCCAAAGTTCTAGCAGTCGATTGTAAGGCTTTCTCATCAATTTTTTTTTCACCATCTAATGGTTTAACTTGATAAAGAACTTCAAATCCACCTTGTAAATCTAATCCAAGATTTACGTTTTTAACTACATTCTTATATGTAAGCCCCATTCCAACGAACAAAACGGCTACAATTAGTATGAATGCAATTATCCTACTAAATTTCTTCACATGAACACCTCATTGTTTACTTATGTACTAAGAATAATCTTTTAATAAACCATGTGCAAGTTAATTAAAAATTACATAGTTATTACATGACCTATCTATATTAACATACTACATCTTTTAGTGAAATTAAGATTATTACGCATATACATATAATATAAAAAACTGTCAACATAGTATGAACTTTGTCGACAGTTTTTAATAAATAAATTTCATTTCCCCTTAACTTTAAGAAGGGTCTACTTGTTTAATAGCTGGTTTTTCAAAAGTCATTTCTGTTCCATGACCATTAACTGTGATAACAACTGTAGTTTCATCAACAGCTTTAACAGTTCCTTTCAAACCACCAATAGTAGTAATACGTTGACCAGATTCGATTCGGCTAATCATTTCACGATGTTCTTTAGCACGTTTTTGTTGAGGTCGAATTAAAAAGAAATAAAATACTATAATTAAAATTATAGGTAAAATAAGTGCTGAAACGTTCATTATGTTGTCTCCTTATTAGAAATTTTTAGGGTTTTCTACATTAAGCCCATATTGTTCAAAGAATTCATCTTTAAAATCTAGAAGACGATCTTCTCGAATAGCTTGTCTAATATCTTCCATCAATTTTAGCAGAAAATGTAAATTATGAATAGTAGTAAGACGGATACCGAAAGTTTCTTCAGCTTTAATCAGATGTCTGATATAAGCACGTGAATAATTCTTACATGTGTAGCAATCACAATTTTCATCTAGTGGTTTAAAATCGTTTGCATATTTAGCATTCTTAATTACTAATCTTCCGTTTGAAGTCATACATGTACCATTTCTAGCAATACGCGTTGGTAATACACAATCAAACATATCCATGCCACGTATGCTACATTCAATTAATGCATCAGGAGAACCTACGCCCATTAAATAACGAGGTTTATCATCTGGCATATATTGCACTGTATGTTCAACCATTTCATACATAACTGGTTTAGGTTCGCCTACCGACAACCCACCGATAGCATATCCAGGAAAATCTAAAGAAACTAATTCCTTAGCACTTTGTTCTCTTAAATCTTTATATTCGCCACCTTGAATAATACCAAAGAGTGCTTGGTCCTCTGGGCGCTTATGTGCGTTTAAACAACGCTCAGCCCATCTCGTAGTGCGTTCAATTGAATCCTTAACATACTTATACTCAGAAGGCATAGGCGGACATTCATCGAAAGCCATCATTATATCTGAACCTAAGTCATTTTGTATTTCCATTGATTTCTCTGGACTTAAAAATAACTTCGATCCATTTGTATGGTGTCTAAACTCAACACCCTCTTCAGTTATCTTACGAAGATTACTTAAACTAAATACTTGGAAACCACCTGAATCAGTAAGAATAGGGCCATCCCAATTCATAAACTTATGTAGACCCCCAGCTTGTTTGATAATATCATTTCCAGGTTGTAACCACAAATGATATGTATTTCCTAATATTATTTTCGCTTCTATTTGTCTTAATTCTTCAGGACTCATTGTTTTAACAGTTGCTTTTGTTCCTACTGGCATAAACATAGGCGTTTCAAAAGAACCGTGTGGTGTATGAACGATACCTAAACGTGCACCTGATTGTTTACAAGTCTTTATATGTTCATAAGTTACTGCTGGCATATTTAATACCTCTCATTCATTAAATAATTAACATCGCATCTCCAAAACTGAAAAATCTATATTCTAGTTTAACAGCTTCTTTATATGCGTTTAAAATGTTTTCTCGACTACTAAATGCTGATACAAGCATGACTAAAGTTGATTTAGGTAAATGGAAATTAGTAATTAAACCATCTATAGCTTTATATGTAAATCCTGGATATATAAAAATATCAGTCCATCCACTAACAGCTACAAATTCATTGTAATCACGACGAATAGTCTCTAAAGTCCTTGTTGAGGTTGTACCTACAGAAATGATTCTATGACCTTCTTTTTTTGTTTGATTTAATAAGTCAGCTGTTTCTTGGGTCATTTGATAATATTCACTATGCATTTCATGGTCATTAATATCTTCAACACTTACAGGTCTAAATGTTCCTAATCCAACATGCAATGTTATAAATGCAATATTTATACCTTTTGCTCTAATTTCATCTAAAAGTTCATCTGTAAAATGCAACCCTGCTGTTGGTGCTGCTGCAGAACCACTTTCTTTAGCGTAAACAGTTTGATAGCGGTCAGGATCATCTAATCGTTCTTTTATATATGGCGGTAAAGGCATTTCACCGAGTTCATTTAATCTTTCCTCAAGAATTCCCTCATAATGCAAACGCATGATACGTCCACCTTGATCCAATTCCTCTATACATTCAGCTATTATCTTACCCTCTCCGAAAGACAACTTATTCCCCACTTTAATTCGCTTTGCTGGTTTAAGTAAAACTTCCCAATCATTATTCTCAATTCGAGTAAGCATAAGCATTTCAACTTTTGCACCAGTCTCTTCTTTTAAACCAAATAATCGTGCAGGCATAACACGTGTATCATTTAAGACAAGTGTATCACCAGTTTCCAAGTAATCAATGACATCTTTAAAATGTTTATGTTCAATGTTACCACTGTTTCTACCTAACACTAACAATCTACTTTGGTCTCTATCTTTTAATGGGGTCTGAGCAATTAATGATTCAGGCAAGTCATAATCAAATTCCTCAACATTCATTTTTTATATCCCTCATTTATTAAAATTTTTGAAATGTTCGTATGCAAATGCAGTAGCTTTTCTACCTCTTGGTGTACGCTCTATAAATCCTTTTTGAATTAAAAAAGGCTCATAGACATCTTCAATTGTTATACGCTCCTCACCGATAGAAACAGCTATAGTATCAAGACCCACCGGACCACCATCATATTGATTAATGATGCATCTCATCATTTTATGATCAATGTAGTCTAAACCTTCTGCATCTACTTGAAGCAATTGTAAAGCTTGTTTCGTAGTCTCAATATAAATTTGTTCATCTTCATTGACTTGTTGAAAATCTCTAACGCGTTTCAATAAACGATTTGCGACTCGAGGCGTTCCTCGTGAACGTTTAGCTAACTCAGTTGCACTTTCATCATCAATTTTTGTGTTTAACACTTCTGCTGTTCGAATTATAATTTCTTTTAAATCATTCTCATTATAATATTCTAATCTCAGATGAACACCAAATCTATCTCTTAGTGGACCAGTTAAGCTTCCAGCCCGTGTAGTCGCACCTACTAGCGTAAATGGAGGCAAATCTATTCTAATACTACGAGCTTCATCACCTTTTCCAATGATAATATCAATGAAGAAATCTTCCATCGCTGAATATAAAACTTCTTCAACGGTGCTGCTTAAACGATGAATTTCGTCAATGAATAGTACATCCCCAGGTTGCAAACCAGATAGTATTGCTGCTAAGTCACCTGGTCTATCTAATGACGGACCTGAGACAGTTCTTATATTAACGTTCATTTCATTTGCGATAATATTTGATAGTGTTGTTTTACCTAACCCTGGTGGACCGAATAGAAGTACATGATCTAATGGCTCTTCACGTAGTTTAGCTGCTTTAATGAATACTTCTAAGTTGTTCTTTATTGATGATTGCCCAATATATTGTTTTAACATTGTTGGTCTAAGTGATAATTCGAAAGAAGTTTCTTCACTATGCAAAGATTGATCAACCATTCTGTCATCCATAATTTCTCCCCCCAGTTACATTAGTAGTTGTAAATAATATGATTTTTCAAATTTAAGACACAAGAGTTTTTAGTCCTAGTTTTACTGCTTCATCAACAGAATCAAATGTTGATTTGTTGAGTACTTTTTCAACTTTAGAAATTTCTCGTTTTGAGTAACCTAAAGCCTCTAGGGCGAGTAATGCTTCTTTAACTAGTTTTTCGTTATTTGAATTTTCTTCATTGATGCTTAAAAGTGTCTCAGTTGTTTCATTTGTAATTTGAACTTTGCCCTTTAGATCCAACACAATTTGACGTGCAGTTTTCTTACCAATACCTGGAAACTTAGTCAAATATGCATCATTCTCATTTTCAATTGCCATTTTAACTTCATTTGGTGTACTAGTAGCTAAAATTGCTAATGCAGACTTTGGACCTATACCTGTAACTTTGATTAAACTTAGGAACATATCTTTTTCTTCTTCATTAATAAATCCATAAAGTAACTGAGCATCTTCTCTAACAATTAAAGATGTATAAATTACTAATTCTTTCTCCAAATATTTTTGAAATCGATAGGAATTTGGAGTCTGAATTTCATATCCAACACCATTAGTTGATTCAACAACTACATGCGTTGGAAATAATTGCGTCAATTTACCTCTAATATAAGCGTACATTCGTTACCTTCCTTACATACTCATACTTATTAATTCAACTTTAGAAACATGTTCAATATTTCTTAATGCCTTTATAATTTCATCAATTGAAATGGTGGTATCTTTTGCGCTAAGTGATAATGTTATCGTAGCTTTCTCTTCCATTGGTACACTTTGATGTATAGTAAGAACAGATAATTGCAATTTAGAAACCGTATTAAGTACTTGCGCTAACATCCCAACAATATCATTAACATAAAGAATAAGCGTAAATTCACGATGATCTAACATTTTTTCATCTACAGGGAAGATTGTTTCTCTATATTTATAAAATGCACTACGTGAAAGATCAAATAATTTAACAGCTTCATAAATGGACAATTCTGGATTATTTTTTAAAGCATCTTTAATTTTTAATGTTTTTACCACTGATTCAGGTAAGACATCTTCACGTATCAAGTAAAACTTTTTATAATCTTTGTTGTCCACTGTTAGCACTCCTATTCTACAAATTCAAATTCTCCACCTAAAATTCTAACGATGTCTCCATTACTACAGCCACGTTCTCTCAGTGCATCATCTATACCCATTGAACGCATTTGTCTAGCAAACCTTCTTACTGCTGGGTCACTATTAAAGTCTGTCATTTTGAACATTCTCTCAATTGCATTACCACTTACTACATACGCACCATCGTCGTCTCTAGTGATAGTGAATTTATCTTGAGAAGGCGTGTGTTTATAAAGTACACGGTTAACACCTATTTCTTCATCGTTATCAACGCTAAAGTCAATATCTTTAACTTCATCTAATTTATCTGCTATAGCGTATAATAACTGTTCAATATTATCTCTTGTAATTGTAGAAACAGGAATTATCGTAACGCTATCATCAACTTGTTCTTTAAATAAAGTTAAATTATCTTGTGCATCGGGCATATCCATTTTATTAGCGACCACAATTTGAGGTCTATCCTCTAATCGTTGTTTATAATTTACTAATTCTTTATTTATAATTTGGTAATCATCAAATGGATCTCTACCTTCTGACCCACTCATATCTATCATATGAACAATCACTTTTGTACGTTCAACATGTCTTAAAAACTGATGTCCTAATCCAACACCATCTGAAGCGCCTTCAATTAAACCTGGTAAATCGGCCATAACAAAACTTCTATTGTCAGGTGTTGAAACGACACCTAAATTTGGCTTAATTGTAGTAAAATGATACGCACCAATCTTAGGCTTTGCTTTTGAAACTATTGACAATAATGTTGATTTACCAACACTAGGGAATCCAACTAATCCAACATCTGCTAATAATTTAAGCTCTAATGTTACATCTAATTCTTCACCTGGCTCACCATTTTCACTAAAGTCTGGTGCTGGGTTTCTAGGTGTAGCAAAACGAGAATTACCTCGTCCACCACGTCCACCACGAGCTACGACAGCACGTTGGCCATCTTCAACAAGGTCAGCTAATACTTCATCAGTTTCCACACTTTTGATTATTGTACCAGGAGGTACTTTTAACACTAAATCGTCTGCACCTCTACCATGCATATTACTACTTTGCCCATTTTCGCCCTTTTTAGCTTTAAAATGACGTTGGTATCTAAAATCTAATAATGTTCTTAATCCCTCATCTACTTCAAAAACAACTGATGCGCCCTTACCACCGTCGCCACCAGCTGGTCCTCCAAATGGAACATATTTCTCTCTTCTATAGGCAGTGATACCATTACCACCATCACCAGCTTTAAGAGATATTGTAACTTGATCGACAAACATATATCTCACCTCTTTTACGATTTGTTCTTTAATGACAACATTATATCATTATCCATTAAAGCATGAAAAATTAACACTATAAAGTTACTACTTTTATATTAAAACAAAATAAAACACCAGAAGCATTCACTTCTGGTGTTAACTAGACAAAATTATTCAGCTACTGCGTATACAGAAACTTGTTTTTTGTCGCGACCTTTACGTTCGAAACGAACAACGCCGTCGATTTTAGCGAATAATGTATCATCGCCACCACGACCTACATTTTCACCAGGATAAATTTTAGTACCACGTTGACGGTATAAAATAGAGCCGCCTGTAACGTATTGACCATCAGCACGTTTAGCACCTAAACGTTTTGATTCTGAGTCACGACCGTTTTTAGTAGAACTTACCCCTTTTTTAGATGCGAAGAACTGTAAGTTTAATTTTAACATCGGGATACACCTCACTTGTAATTTAATCTGATATTTTCATTATATTCATCTTCAATCGTTTGTAAAGAAACTAACATTGCTTGAAGAATTAATTGCGCTTGTTCATTGTTTGTATCTACACTTCTAATATGAAAATGACCTCCATCATCCTCATAGTCAATGTCTGGTTTCTCAGAAGTTAAACCTAGAATTGCATTAACGCTTCCAAATAAAACCGCTGACGCACCTGCACAAACAATGTCATGTCCATATTCACCATGATTAGCATGACCATCCATAATAACGTCTGTTACTTTTCCACTATCATTAATAGTGATGTCGACTGTAATCATAAATTAAGCGTTGATTTTATCAATAGTTAATTTAGTATATGGTTGACGATGGCCTTTTTTACGTTTAGAGTCTTTACGACGTTTATACGTAAATACAGTGATTTTTTTACCGCGACCTTGTTTGTTAACTGTAGCAGTAACAGTAGCACCTTCAACAGTTGGGGCACCAACTTTAACTGAATCGCCACCTACAAATAATACTTTATCAAATGTGAATGAGTCACCTTCATTAACATCTAATTTTTCAACGAAGATTTCTTGACCTTCTTCTACTTTAATTTGTTTACCGCCTGTTTCGATAATAGCAAACATACTTTGCACCTCCTATATTAATAAGTCACGCCATATATAGGTGACATTATAAATGTTCTTAAACCTATATTTGAGCGGTTGTATGTAGCTATAAAACTACTCAACTATTGCATCTTACCATTACTAAATACCGGTGTCAATCTTGTATATGAGTTTTTTTCATAAATTTTATAAAAACTGGGAAAAGTATAATAAGTAAAATGACATTTAATATAATAGTTGGGATCATTCTTAATAAAATGAAATTGATTATATCAACATTAGCGAATCCAATCACACCATAAATAATTGCTACGTAAATTTCGAAAACAATAATACTAAAAATACTCAAAATACAAATCATTGTATAGTCTCGATAAAAAACTTTAAGAAATTTATCAAATATAACGACAAGTGCTAAGTAACCAAACATATATAATCCATAGACACTGCCGACATATATATCAGTTACGATTCCAAACAGAATTGCGAATATTAATCCGATTCCAAAGCCACGATAAATCGTTATCAACAATATATACAACAAAATTAAGTGAGGAATAAAATTAAACTCGAAATGACCAAGATGCATTGGGATTAGAAGTCCAATGATACTGTCAATGTAAAACAGTACTACACCAACAATTAAGTACAAAAATACTCTCATCAATTGTCCCTGCTTTCATCGGTAGCGTTGTCAGGATCTTTTTTGGCGATATATATATGGCTAATATCGGATAAATTAGCGCCTGTTTTAACTCTAACTTCTTTTGCTAATCCGTACTCATCATTTTCAACTTTGGTCACTTCACCTATGTATAAATCACTTGGTAATTGATCGGCTAACCCACTAGTTACAACCTTATCGCCTTTTGAAATCTTATCTTTATTATTGATATTGCCGATGACTAGTTCTTGATTCTTTTTATCATAGTGGTCGATTAAGCCAAATACATTTTTAGAATCATGTTGGATGTTAACAGACAATTTACCTGTTCTAGTGTTAGTAGATAATAAGTCTACTTGTGCTGAAAATTGGTTAACTTTCGTTACTCTTCCAACTAAACCTTCAGCTGTCATAACAGCCATATTTGATTTAACACCGTCTTTATTTCCTTTATCAATGATTACTGTATTCATCCATTGGTCAGCATTTCTAGCGATTACAGCACCAGAAATTGGATCATATTTAGAAATATCAGTCATATCTAATTCTTTTTTTAAATCTTTATTTTCCGCTTCTAACTTTTCATTTTTAGCCTCTAGTTGTTTTATTTTCTTGTTGTCAGTTGTTTTATTTGAGCTAAAAAGATTATTTATCGCTCCAGTAACAAAATTGACAGGATAGCTCACGACTCTTTGCCCAAGAGAAACAGAATCCCCCACATATTGTTCAGGAGGTGATTGTGTATGTGACCTTATGGACAAACCAATCAGTGCAATAAAAATTATAACAGCACAAAAAACAACAATTAATTTGTTATTTTTAAAAAACTTTTGCACTCATAACACCTCTACAAATTCTAATTTAAATCATCCTTTATTATTTTATATTACTCGTTGTTTGAAATAAAGCACTAAGTTCATTCTATATCAACATCTTTGAATAAAAAAGAGATTAGATAGCACAACTATTACGCAATGCGTCAAATAGCTAGTGGTACCTAATCTTAATAAACTCAGTATGAACTCAATTTAGTTATTTATCTTTATCCTTTTTATCATCGTCACTATAAAGTTTTTCATCTTTTCTCCATTTAGCGAAAAGATTTTGTGCTTTAGCTTGCTCATTTGCTTGTTTTTCTTTAGATTGTTCAGACATGTATCACACCAACCTTTGAAATATAGTTTATAACTTAACCATAACGTAGAAAATAAACTAGTTCAATTATGAAAACTTAATTAATATGCATCAAAAGGCTTTAATTCAATATATTGACCAAGTGCATTTAAATCTTGTTCCATTTCTATTTCAGTTCGATATACTTTTATCTGATCACTACCAAATTTATAAATAATGAATTCGTCATTACGTTGTCCAGCAATGTAATTGTCATTATATCCCATTCTTCCTAAGCCTGATACCGCCATAAACTCTTTCTTATCTATGTATTTAAATACATTTCTTGTTTGACTTGCCGGGATATTTTGTAAAATATCATTATCCTCAAGCACATATCGCTTACCATTTGTTGATATGTTATGAGGACGATCTAAATTGTTTGGTGATTTATTCAACTGCTCATTGTTTATAGAATGATTTATCGGATTCCAATCTTGGTCCCTTAGAAATGGTGCGTATTTTAATGCAAAATATATAATACAAATAATAGCTATAACTGCAATAATATTTTTTATAATACTAAGAAAAAACCGCATTAAATACCCTCCAATAGTAATCTTTATCATTATAATAGAACAACATTTTATCAACATCAGTCTTTAGCATGATAATGCTCTGTACTAAAGTATGATTCCAAATTAATCCTGGATGCTTTATAATAAGGTTATATTATCGTTTATGGATATTCATGAGGAGTGTTGATAATGAGTATTGTAAGTATCATTTTAATTGCATTACTTGTGATATTGTTATTTAGAGTTGGGTTTGCAATTCTTAGATTTATAATATCTGCAGCCTTAATAGTATTAGGATTATATTTAGGATATCAAGGCATACTTTGGATTATGGAAAATTTCCAAGTACTTTCAGCCTATATTCAATAAATTATTAAACTAGCCAAGTCTCAATTCTTGTAGGATTGATATTGCAATGGCTAGTTTTATTTTTTAAATGTATGTGTCAGATAGTTAAATAATTTATATACACCAGATAATAATAGTCCCCATATTACCCCTGTAATTAGCGAGGCAAAAATTAATGATGCTATATTAATATTTTGACTGCTAATCAGTACACCTATCACAGTAAATATAACAATCCCCATCATAGATAATAAAATTGTCGTGAACATTTCTTTGAGTCCAATCGTATGTTCTTTAATTGTAAGTCTTAGAACATAAACTACTGGTATCAAAATTCCTATTATTAAAAATAATGTCATAATACACCTCTATAAAATTTTTCAACCATAATTATACAAGATTACTAATATTTTAAACAAATAATACCCTCAATTACTCAAGTCAAAGTAACCTTCTTCAACTAAACTAGCATATTTTTGATCACCAATAATTATATGATCAAGGACTTGAATTCCTAGTAATTCACCACATTCCTTTAACCTAATTGTTGTTTCTATATCTTCTTTAGAAGGTGTGACATCGCCAGAAGGATGATTATGTAAAACTATAATCGAATTACTAGATGCTCTAATAGCTGCTTTGAAAACTTCACGTGGATGTATTACTGAAGAATTTAATGTCCCTTTATAAATTGTTTCTTCTTTTATCACAATATTTTTAGAGTTTAATAGAAGTACTACAAAATGTTCTTGCGTCAAATCTTTCATTTTTGACATCATAATATTAGATACATCACTTGGTGATGTTATCTTAACTTTTTCATTAAAATCTCTAGCATACATTCTTTCACCTAATTCAAAAGCAGCTTTAAGGATGACTGCTTTATAGAGTCCAATTCCTTTAATTGTAGTTAAATCATTAATTGATAAATGTTTTAGTTCTTTCAAACCATTAAAGCTAATCATTAATTCATTAGCAATATCTAAACTTGAAAAACCGTGTCTTCCTGTATTTATAAGAATTGCTAATAACTCACTATTGGATAAACTTTTTTCTCCATTGTGAATAAGACGCTCTCTAGGTAATTCAGACTTTGCCATACTTTTAATTCTCAAACTAGATCAACCTTTCTAAATGTATAATAGCGTGTTCTGGTATAAATAATTTGTCATCATAAAACCAATAAACATGAATGGTACAAATGGAATATAAGTTTGCTGTTTCATTATTAATAAAATTGAAGAAACTATAATAGCGATTAATAGCGTATATAGGAGAAATATCAAATAAAAGTGATAAGGGAAAAAACAAGATAAGATACTTAAAAGTAATATATCACCATATCCTATTTGTCTTGGAAAAAGAAAATAGTATAGATGAAATATTAAAGTGAAGAATATAAAAGTTGAAAAATAAATTATCGTGATTTTTGCACATACAATAGTATATAGAATTATCATGACTATATTAATTGTTAACGTTTGAAGGTCATATAATGCCATTGTAAGAAGGAATAAATAAGTAGTAATAAACAGAGAGAAGTGTACATTAGTATCAAAATTAATTATTAAAGGGATAGTTAAGAAGGCTAAGCATTCCCCAAAAATATAATGACGTTTTAACTTTCGACTACAACAATGAGATTTTCCTTTTAAAATAAAAAAGCTAAATATAGGTATTAATTCGAACCAACCTAATTTACGACCGCAATGATCACACTTGGAACGCCTAACCAGATAATTCAAATTCAAACTGTTCGTATTGGTAAGATGGTATAAAAAACTAAACAAAACACTACAAACATAAGATATTAATAACACTAGCATCACCTAAACTAATTATAACTATTTCACCTTGAAAGTAAATGAGTTATATTATTTATTTTATAAATATATAATAGTATTTAAGAAAATTGTTATTCTCATTATCAATAACTAAAATTTAGTGATAATCAAATATCCCCGAGTCATTTAGGTACAACGTTAGCCTAAATGACTCGGGGATATACTATTTCAAATTTAAAATTCAGTTTTACTTTTTACTTCACTTATAAAATATAAACTACCTGTAATTAATAACCCATTGCCTTCATAATTTTTTATAAAAGAAACATAATCATCAATAAATTCAATATGCTCTAAATTTACTTGTTCTGACAACTCATCTTTAGTCAATGCTTTAGGGAAATCGAATTCAGTGAAATATAGGTGATTTGAGATCTCTTCAAGTTTATTAAGCATGCCATGCACTGGTTTACCTTTTATTGCCGAGAAAAGAACGTCCATTTTTTCGTTATCATAATAATTCTTAATCGTATCAATTAAAGCTTCAATACTTTCGTTATTGTGGGCTCCATCTATAATGATTAATGGATTCTCTTTTATTTGTTCAATACGACCAGTCCAACTAACACTCTCAATAGCATCAATCATCTTATTAAAATCTAACGTAATAATTTCTTGTTCATATAGCTCAATCAATGCAGTGATTGCAAGCGCTGCATTTTCTTTTTGATGTTCACCAAGCATGTTTAAAATAATTGTTTCCAGCTCATAGTCCTTATAACGATAAGTAAATTCATCGTCTTGTGAAACAACCACAATCTCACGGTCTAATTCAATTGGTTTAGCCTCACTACTTTCAGCTAGGTCTCTAATATATTTTAATGCTTCCTCATTTTTAACAGCATAAATCACAGGTATATTAGGTTTAATAATGGCACCTTTGTCTTTTGCAATATCTAAATAAGTGTTACCTAAAATATCAGTATGATCTAATCCAATACTTGTAAGTACTGAGAGAATTGGGTTAAACACATTAGTGGAGTCATTTTTTATACCTAACCCCGCTTCAACTACAACAAAATCAACGGGGTGAATTTGTCCAAAGTATACAAACATCATTGTTGTAATGATTTCAAACTCAGTAGCACCACCTAGTTCTGTTTCCTGCTCTAAAGCTTCACTAATAGGTTTAACTATTTCGACTAATTCAACAATCTCGTCATTTGTAATTGGAAGTCCATTAAGGCTAATTCTTTCATTAAAAGTTTCAATAAATGGAGAAGTAAACGTTCCTACCTCATAACCATTTTCCACTAAAGCGGCTCTAATGTAAGCTACAGTTGAGCCTTTACCATTTGTACCACCAACATGTATGCCTCTAATATTTAATTGAGGGTTATTCAAACGATCTAGCATCCACTCCATACGTTTTACACCAGGTTTGATACCAAATTTGGTTCTCTCATGTATCCAATACAAACTCTCTAGGTAATTCATTGGCGATTCTCCTATGCTTTTAATTGTTCAATTCTGTTTTTCACACCATCATATTTTTCTTGATAACGTAGTTGTTTTTCTTTTTCTTCGTTGATAACTTTTTCAGGCGCTTTATTAACAAAATTTTCATTAGATAATTTTTTATCAACACGATCAAGTTCTTTTTGTAATTTATCTAATTCTTTTTCTAAGCGTGCAATTTCTTTATCCATATCAATTAGACCTTCTAAAGGTAATATAACTTTACCAGCGACTACTACTGCAGTCATTGCTTTTTCAGGAATATCAATATGTGTATCAATCGTTAATTCACTAGGATTACAGAATTTATGAATATAATCTTCATTTTCAATTAGTGTTGCTTTAATATTTTCATCTTTGGCTTGAATGTAAATAGGTATAGCTTTAGAAAGTGGCGTATTTACTTCAACACGAGATTGTCTTACAGATTTGATAATTTCAACTAATTGTTGCATCGTTTGCTTACTTTCTTCAAATACAAGCTCTTCCCTAACCTTTGGCCATGATGCTTTCACAATCGTATCGCCTTCATGTGGAAGACTTTGCCATATCTTCTCAGTAACAAAAGGCATAAACGGATGTAACATTCTCATAATTTGATCTAGTGTATAACTTAAAACAGAACGTGTTGTTTGTTTTTGTGCTTCATCTTCACCATTCATTGGTATTTTACTCATTTCAATATACCAATCACAGAACTCGTCCCAAATGAAATTATATAGCGCACGGCCAACTTCTCCAAACTCATACTTTTCACTTAAATTAGTAACTGTTTCAATCGTCTCATTTAAACGAGTTAAGATCCATTTATCCGCTAATGAAAGGTTTCCAGTTAGATCGATATCCTCAAATTTAAATTCATCACCTATATTCATTAAGCTAAAACGCGCACCGTTCCAAATTTTATTAATGAAATTCCAAACAGACTCTACTTTCTCAGTAGAATAACGTAAGTCATGACCAGGTGATGATCCTGTTGCCAAGAAATATCTTAAGCTATCTGCTCCATATTCTTCAATTACATCCATAGGATCTACACCATTACCTAAAGATTTACTCATTTTTCGACCGTCTTCAGCTCGAACTAAACCATGAAGTAAAACATCATTGAATGGTCTTCTGTCAGTGAATTCAAGACCTTGGAATATCATTCTTGCAACCCAGAAGAAAATAATGTCATATCCAGTTACAAGTGCATTAGTTGGATAGTAACGTTTAAAATCATCTGCATCGATATTCGGCCAACCTAAAGTTGAAAATGGCCACAATGCACTAGAGAACCAAGTATCTAGAACATCTTCATCTTGCACCCAATTATCAATATCTTTAGGCGCTTCTTCACCAACATAAATTTTACCAGTTTCTTTATGGTACCAAGCAGGTATTTGATGACCCCACCATAATTGTCTAGAAATTGTCCAGTCTCTAATTTCTTCCATCCAACGATTGAAAGTGTTCTCAAAACGTGGTGGATAAAAATCGATACGATCATCAGTTTTTTGATTATCAAGTGAACGTTGCGCTAACGGTTTCATTTTTACAAACCATTGCGTTGATAAGTAAGGTTCAACAACAGCACCTGAGCGTTCAGAATGACCAACTGAATGAACATGCTCTTCAATCTTAATGACTAGATCTTGCGCTTTTAAATCTTCAACCAATTGTTTACGACATTCAAATCGATCTAATCCAGCATATTTATCAGCTTTATCGTTCATTTTACCATTTTCATCCATGACAATAATGTTCTCTAAACTATGTCGTTGACCAATCTCAAAATCATTTGGATCGTGTGCAGGCGTTACTTTCATAGCACCACTACCAAAATCAATATCAACATACTCATCAGCTAATATCGGTAACTCTCGACCAACAATTGGTAATATAACTTTCTTACCAATTACATCTTTATAGCGATCATCATTAGGATTAACAACTATGGCAGTATCTCCTAACATTGTCTCAGGTCTTGTTGTCGCAATTTCTATATAGCCATCACCATCAACGTAAGGATACTTAAAATGATAGAAATGACCTTGCACATCCTCATGAATAACTTCAATATCTGATAAAGCCGTTCTAGCTTCAGGATCCCAGTTAATAATACGTTCACCACGATAAATAATGCCTTTATTGTATAAGTCAACGAAGACTTTTCTTACTGCTTTACTTAACCCATCATCTAAAGTAAAACGCTCTCTGCTATAATCTAGACCCAAACCTAATTTAGCCCATTGTTGGCGTATAAATGACGCATATTCTTCTTTCCATGACCAAGCGTGTTCTAGGAACTTCTCACGTCCGATATCATGACGAGAAATGCCTTGTTCTTTTAATTTAGCATCTACTTTTGCTTGAGTAGCAATACCTGCATGGTCCATACCAGGTAGATATAGTGTGTCATACCCTTGCATACGTTTCATACGCGTAATAATATCTTGTAAAGTTGTATCCCACGCATGTCCAAGGTGTAATTTCCCTGTCACATTGGGTGGTGGAATTACAATTGTATATGTCTCTTTTGATTTGTCTTCTGAGGGTTTGAAATAATCATTCTTTACCCATTCTTCATAACGCCCAGCCTCAACTTCGCGTGGATTATACTTAGGCTCCATATTCATCGATTAAAACCTCCTAATAATTAAAAAAACATCCTCCTAAATAATATAGGACGGATGTTCCGTGGTACCACCTAAATTCAAGTATAAATTAATATACTTGCACTTAATTTGATTAACGCTCAAACACGCTTTTATCTACTAATAAATGGTTCAATAAAAGTTCAAGTGGGCTACCTTCAGATTGAATGTTATACATATTTACACCGACCATATGCTCTCTGTGCTATCATTCAAACTTACTCTTCCCAATAATATATTTCATTACTTAATTATATTATAATGGAAATCGTGATAAGTCAATCTCTTGGAGGTATATTTATGAATGAATGTGCATTTAGCACAAAAGACCCGACTTACTTAGATTATCATGACAATGTTTGGGGTCAACCTATATATGATAGCAAAGCCTTATTTAAATTAATGGCTTTAGAATCTCAACATGCTGGGTTATCTTGGCTAACCATTTTAAAAAAGAAACAATCTTATGAACAAGCATTTCACAACTTTGAGCCAAGCAAAATTGCTCAGATGTCTTCGAAAGATATTGATGATTTAATGGAATTTCCTAACATTGTTCATAATCGTAAAAAGTTAGAAGCGATTGTATCACAAGCACAAGGTTATTTTGAAATAGAAAAGGACTTTGGTAGTTTTAGTAATTTCCTTTGGTCCCATGTTAATCCTCAACCTATAGATTTGAACTATATGACTGCCTCAGAAAGAATTACTGTTGATGATCGTGCTAAACAATTATCTAAAGACTTAAAAAAATATGGTTTTAAATTTTTAGGACCAGTAACTGTTTTTTCGTTTTTAGAAGCGGCAGGTTTATATGATGCCCATTTGAAAGGATGTCCATCTAAACCTTCATAAAAATTTATATAGGTTGTGTCATAGAGTGCAATTTAAGAAATAAGTCGAAAAGTAATTGTAAGTAGAAGGTTTTATCAACCCTCTTTAATATTAAAGTTACTAACGCTTAAACTTTACATGACACAACCTATCTTTTTTGATTAAATTTTGATATACCGCCACGTAAGAAAAAGCCAATGATAGGCGCTACTACAAATAAAATAAAAAAGATTCTAAATATGTGGAAACTAGAAATCATAGCCACATCTGCCCCAGTTGCCATAGCAACTAAAACAATTTGACTCATTCCTCCTGGCGCTCCACCCAAAAACAACTCATTAATATTATTATTTGTAAATATGTGCACAATATATACCATGATAAATGAACCAATGATTAGAAAGACATTTTGATAAATAATTGCAACGGCAATTCGACCTTTTAAATCGGAAAGTAAATTGGCAATCTGCAATCCAATTCTAATCATATAAATCACTTGTGCAGAAGCAAGAATATAATTATCTAATGTAAATGTGTGATGTGTAGTTAAATTCCATATCACTAACACGACAATAGGAGCCAATAATTGCTTAGTTGGAAAATTGATTTTAGCCATAAGACTATAAATGATTGCAATACAACACATTAATAGTATTACTTGCGATAAGTTTAGTACTTCCGTTAATGGAGGTGATTTAATAGAAGTTGTTTCATTTCCACTATCACTACTAAAGAAATAAGAAATTAAGGGTACTAATATCACGACGAATATAACGCGAGACGTTTGAGTTAAACTCACTACAAGAATATTTGCCTTTTTATTTTCCTCTGCCATAATTAGCATTTGACTTAAAGCACCTGGAATGACACTTAATATAGCTGTCTCAGTGTTTACTCTTGCAATTTTTTTGAAAAAGAAGGCGATCAATAGAGATAAAACTATTAGTAATAGTGTAATAACAACAATTATCAACCAATCATTTTTAATATCATGCAACACTTCAGACGTAAATGTTGATCCAATTTGCACCCCTAATAGAATCAATCCAATTTGACTAAGCCAAAATGGCCATTTAACCTTTAATTTAAATACTTTAATGACGATTATCGATGCAATAATCGGACCGAACATAAATGGTAAAAGAACGTGCGCAACATGTAATAACAAACTTATAACAATAGCAGTTACTAATAGAATAAAGTTATTGATCCATACATTTTTCATTATGCAGCCACTTCTTTCATTAAAAATGAGGTTAAGACGTCATCGAGTTGAAAGTCCTAACCTCATTCTATTTCATAACATTATACAATACGACTTAAAGCAGTATCAAATGCTTGGATTGTTTTTTCAATGTCTTCTTTACTATGTGCTGTAGATAAGAATGTTCCCTCAAATTGAGAAGGTGGTAGGAATACACCTTCTTTAGCCATTTCACGATACATTTGACTGAACAATTCTAAATTACTTTTATTTGCTTCGTCAAAGTTAGTTACTGGTCCTTCATTTAAGAAATATCCAATCATAGAACCAGCTCGATTTATAGTAATTGGGACATTATGTTTGCTAAATACTTTTTTAAGTCCTTCTTCTAAGATATCACCTAATTCTTGGAAATACTCATAAGATTCAGGTGTTAATTGACTTAGAGTTTCGTAACCACTCGTCATTGCTAATGGATTCCCGGATAATGTTCCAGCTTGATAAATATTTCCAACTGGAGCAACTTTGTCCATAATCTCTTTTTTACCACCAAACGCACCTACTGGTAATCCACCACCAATAACTTTACCTAAACATGTAAGATCTGGTGTAACACCAAAGTAACCTTGCGCACAATTGTACCCTACTCGGAAACCTGTCATGACTTCATCGAATATTAATAGCGCACCATAGTCATTTGTAATCTCACGTAACCCTTGTAGGAAGCCATCTTTAGGAGGTACAACGCCCATATTACCAGCAACTGGTTCTACGATAATTCCAGCGATATCATCTCCATAATTTTCGAAAGCAATTTTAATTGCTTCTAAATCATTATACGGAACTGTAATCGTATTCTTAGCAGTACCTTCTGGGACACCAGGTGAGTCTGGTAATCCTAGTGTTGCAACACCAGAACCCGCTTTAATTAATAAGGAATCACTATGACCGTGATAGCATCCTTCAAATTTTATAATCTTGTTTCTTCCAGTATAACCACGAGCCAATCTTAACGCTGCTAACGTTGCCTCAGTTCCTGATGAAACCATACGCACTTTTTCAATTGATGGTACGCGTTCGATTACTAATTCTGCAAGTTTGTTTTCTTCTAAGGTAGATGCTCCGAAGCTTGTTCCTCTATCAACAGCCTCATGTAATTTTTTTATAACTTGTTCGTTTTTATGTCCTAGTATTAAAGGTCCCCAGCTTAATACATAATCAATATACTCGTTACCATCGATATCATAAATTCTTGATCCTTTTGCATGATCCATAAAAATCGCTGGTGTATCTACAGATTTAAATGCTCTTACAGGACTATTAACGCCACCTGGCATTAAATTTTCAGCGATTTTCATCGCTTCAATCGATTTCTCGTAACCCATATCAAAATCCTCCTAAAATTAATTATTTATCTAAGTAATGACAAATATCTTTCGCAAAGTAAGTAATAATCATATCTGCACCTGCACGTTTCATTGAAACCATTTGTTCCATAACGACACGTTCTTCATCTATCCAACCATTTTGTGCTGCTGCTTTTGTCATTGCATACTCACCACTTACGTTATAAGCAATAACAGGAATATTTGTATTGTTTTTAACGTCTCTTACAATATCTAAATAACTTAGCGCAGGTTTTACTATCATCATATCTGCGCCCTCTTTTAAGTCACTTTCAAGTTCACGAAATGCTTCTAAACGATTCGCTGGGTCCATTTGGTAAGTCTTTCTGTCACCAAAAGAGGGTGCAGAATCAGCTGCATCTCTAAATGGACCAAAGAAACTTGATGCATATTTGATACCATAACTCATAATTGGAATATTGTAATAACCGGCATCATCTAGACCTTGACGAATTTCTGCAACAAAACCGTCCATCATATTACTTGGTGCGATAATATCTGCTCCCGCTTCAACTTGTGAGATAGCTGTTTTAACAAGTAAAGGTAATGATTTATCATTATCTACATCATGAGTATGATCATCAATAACACCACAATGACCATGATCTGTATATTCACATAAACATGTATCTGCTACAATTAATAAATCTTTATGCAATTCTTTAGCCTTTCTTGTTGCTTCTTGGATAATACCATTATGATCATATGCACCAGAACCTACGTCATCTTTAGAATTTGGTACACCAAAGAACATGATTGCTCTAATACCTAGTTCATATGCCTCATTTATTTCATCATCTAATAAATTCAAGCTGATTTGGTATACGCCTGGAAGTGATTTAATCTCACTTTTTACATTATCTTTTTCAACTACGAATATTGGATAAATTAAATCTTCTTTTCTAACATGGTTTTCTCTAACTAAATTACGCATTGACTCTGATGAGCGTAATCGTCTATGTCTATCAAATTTCATTATTATACCAACTTTCAATAATTTTATTTATAAGTGATTCCGAAGTTTGTTTATTAGCTATTAATGGCTTGAAACCGTTCTTTCGTAATGTGTTAGCAGTTTGAGCCCCAATAGCAACATACTTATCAAAACCACAAGGAACGTCATGCCTTATATACGCTTTTACTGCAGAAGAACTTGAAAATGTTACCGCATGAACTTTGTGATGTTCTATCAATTCAATGACGTCTCTAATATTCCTATCATTAGGAATAGGTTTATATAAATCGATTTTAGTCACTATATTGTTTTGTGCTAATGTATGTTGGAGTTTGGGACGCGCTTCAGCACTACTTGGTATGAGAATGCTTTGTTGGTCCTTTTTAAATTGACTCAAAAATCCTTCTTGAGAGTAGTCATTAGGTATAAAATCAACATTAATTTTAAGCGCTTCACAAAGTTCGGCAGTTTTCTGACCAATGACAGCTACATATTTAACATCTAATTGATTTAAATATTTATAAAATATGCGAACCGCATTTTTAGAAGAAAAAATAATCCAGTCATATTTATGATGCAAAACTTGAGTATCAAATTCAAGTGATTGAATTTCTATAAATGGCTTATGCATTATTTCCACTAAATCACTATTAAATTCACTCGATTGCGTCATAACTACAACTGGTTTCATATTTCATTACACCTCAATAATTTGGTTTAATGCGCTTGTTCTTCATTTAGTTTTTTGATTATTTCATAAGCACCCTGTTCTTTTAAAACACGGCTAACTGTTTCACCTAATTCAACAGGATTTGTACCAACTTCTGTGTGCTCATATCTCTTTGTACCGTCTGGAGTCATAATTAACCCAGTAAATTCAATTTCACCATTCTCCTTATTAGTTGCATACCCTCCAATAGGTACTTGACAACTACCATCCATAGCTGAAAGGAAAGTTCTTTCAGCTGTAACACAATTCGCTACTGATTGATTATGAACTTTACTTAATAATTCCAATAGTTCGACATCATCACTGCGACACTCTATACCTAATGCACCTTGTCCAATAGCTGGTAATAAAATGTCTTTGTCCAGATAAGTCGTTACAATATCATCTGACCAACCCATACGTCTAAGTCCTGCAGCAGCTAAAATAATTGCATCATAATCTTCTGTTTCTAATTTTTTTAGTCGAGTGTCAATATTTCCTCTTATCCATTTTATTTCTAAGTTTGGATATTTAGATAAAATTTGAGCACCACGTCTTAATGAACTCGTACCAATTATACTACCATCTGGTAATTCATTTAAAGGTATATGATTTTTAGAAATATAAGCATCAAATGGAACTTCTCTATCAGGTATGCAACCTAGTGTTAAGCCTTCAGGAATGATACTTGGTACATCTTTAAGTGAGTGTATTGCCATGTCAATTTCTTTGTCAAAAAGTTCTTGTTGGATTTCTTTAACAAATAGTCCTTTACCGCCCACTTTAGATAATTGTTTATTTACGATGCGGTCACCTTTAGTGACAATCTCCTTAATTTCTATTTCAAGAGTTGGATCCACCGCTTTTAACTTATCTATAAATTGTTGACTCTGAGTTAAGGCAAGCTTACTTCTACGTGAGCCTACAACCAATTTGCGCATATTTGTTGCCTCCTAATGACATTTGAAAATTTAAGTGAAATGTGTTGTAAAAAATAGATTAATCATGCATAAGCAAAATAACATAATATTAAAGTAAATTAAATAAATTGTTTTAAACCATCGATTAATTCGACTTAGTAAATAAATAGCGTAAAAAATTGTAATAATAGAAGATAGTACTACTTTAGGGTCAGCAAAAATACTATGTCCAATTGCATAGACACCCCACTGTGCGCCTAAAATAACACTCAAAATTAAAATAATGAAACCACTTAAAGATGAATAAAACACAACCGTTTCAAGTGTGGCTACGCTACCAATTCTAAAGTATTTTTGATCAAAATTCTTCTCCCTTAAATTGCGGTATTGAATAATATAAAGTAATGAATTTACAAAAGCTAGTGCAAAAAGAGCATAACTTAATACCGCTAAGCCTATATGCACTAATAACAATTCATTTATAACTGCAATGCGTTGCACATTTGTTGAATAATGTTCAGGTTGAAAAGTATTCATCATCAATAATATAAATCCAATAACATTGAGAAAGAATACTGAAAAACTCAATACTTTAACTACATTTAAAACCAGTGCTATACATATAATTATCCATGATAAAAAGAAAAATACATCAAATAATGAACTCAACGGAATTTCATTATGCGAAGTGATATAAACAGACAAAGAGATTGTTTGCAATATCCAAACAATCCCTAATGTATAAATTCCTAATTCTCTAATTTTATGACTCTTTTTAACGAAATCTATAAAATAACAGAGAATACTAATTAAATATATAATTAATATTATTTCATGAAATCTAATAAACAGGGTCTCTTGCATATTATCACCATATTAATATGCTTATTCAAAACTAAAGATGTGACGGATAGAAACTTCTTTTTCTTTTTGTGCTTTACGAGCTTTAATATCCTCGTAAGGGTCTGCAGCATCAATATCAAATATGTTTTGAAATAGCTCTAATTTTTCATTACTTCTCTTATCATTACTCAATTCTTTGGCCTGTTTTATTGGATCTTTCAACATTTGATTAATAATACTTTTAGTATGTTTCGAAATGATTGTACGTTCTCTATCACTAAGATCAGGTAGCTTTCTATCAATACTATCCATTGTTTCTGACTGGATTGTCATTGCTTTTTCACGCAATGCTCTAATTACAGGTACAACACCTAACATATTTACCCAATCATTATGAGCCTGGACTTCATCAGGAATCTGACTTGCTATAAAGTCAGCAGCCATTTGACGTTCTCGCAAGTTAGCATCAACTAATCCTTTAAGATCATCCACGTCATAGCTGAAAATATTTTCGCTAATATTAACATTTGGTTCAATATCTCTAGGAACCGCAATGTCAATTAACAATAATGAAGAAGCTTTTCTCTTAAGATTGACCGACTCAATCATAGATTTTGTAACAATAAAATCTGGCGAACTTGTTGAACTGATGACAATATCAGCATTAGTCAAAAGAGTTGGTAATGACTCAAGTGTATTATAATTTACGCCGTGCTTCGTTGCTAATTTATACGCATTAGTTTCAGTTCTATTAACGACAGTAATATCATCAATACCAGAACCTAATAAATTTAAGAGTGATAATTCACTCATTTCCCCTGCACCTATAATAATAGCTTGTTTACCTTTTAGTTTACCAAATACCTTTTTAGCTAATTCAACTGCTGCATATGAAACACTCACAGCATTATCTGCTATGTCAGTCTCATTATGAGCTTTTTTAGCGAAAGTAATAGCCTGTTTAAATAAATGATTAAAAATTGTACCAGTTGTTTGAATGTCTTGAGCTAAAAAGAATGCATCTCTCATTTGTCCAAGAATTTGAGTTTCACCTAATACAATAGAATCCAAGCCAGAAGTGACTCGCAGTAAATGTTCAACTGCTTCGTCCCCCACTTTAACTTCTGACATATTTTTTATATCATCTACATCAAATCCAAATGATCGCGCTAAAAATCTTTGAATATAGTAACGACCTGTGTGAATTTGATCAACAATAGCATATACTTCAGTACGATTACATGTAGATAAAATGACATTCTCTAAAATAGATTTAGTTTCGAACAAATCTTCATGGGCTAATCGCAAGGCATCATCTCTAAAAGCTACTTGCTCTCTAAGTGCTACATCGGCAGTGCGATGATTTATACTTATAGCAATAAAATGCATTTATAACGCCCTCCAAATACTAACAATACAGTTAGTATAACACATAATTTAATGATTTTAAGTTGATTGCTCAAACAAATTAGAAAGATTCTAATTTAAAGTCAAAATTTTGACACTTATCCCATTAAAAAATCTAAACAGAAGTTTGACCTCTGCTTAGATTAAAATAATTATAAATAATTAGCAATTAAATCCCATATTTGTTGCTGCTTTGTATTTTGAATTGATGAGTAACTAATAATCGTATCATCTGGATCTAAATCTAATTTCTCTTTAATATTTTTAATATGCTTTTGAATCTTCCCCTTTGCAATCTTGTCCTCTTTAGTACAAATAACAAGAGTAGGTATATCAAAATGTTTTAAATAATTATACATTAAAATATCATCTTCAGTAGGATTGTGGCGTAAGTCAACTAGTTGAATGACTAGCTTTAAACTCTCTCTCTTAGTCAAATATTCTTCAATCATTTTACCAAATTTCTCACGTTGTGATTTACTCACTTTTGCATAGCCATACCCAGGGACGTCGACAAATATTAATTGATCATCAATATTAAAGAAATTTAATGTTTGTGTTTTACCTGGTTGTTGCGACGTGCGAGCCATATTTTTTCTGCCAATCATACTATTAATGAAAGAAGATTTACCAACGTTTGAACGTCCACTTAATGCCACTTCAGATAAACCTGTATCAGGATATTGAGCCTCTTGTACAGCACTTATAATCAAATCAATGTTATTAGGATTAATATTCATAAATTATCCTCTCTTTTGTAATTAAATTTAACTGTTTCATTATAATATATATTTCATTATATCTAAATAAGCAATTTTGGCTCTACGTCAAATCGGA